>JBGQEU010000011.1:0-12088 GCA_041496525.1 Dehalococcoidia bacterium | reverse complement strand
GGGTCAAGGGTGATGGGTCAAGCGGACCGCTGCAGGAAGGCAGCGGCGAGGAGCAAGTCCTCCGGCGTCGTCACCTTGATGTTGCGCCGGGACCCCTCGAACAACTTCACCGGGAGGCCCAGCGCCTCCAGCATGGCGGCGTCGTCCGTCACGTCGGTCGTTACCTCCTGGTGAGCGCGGACGAGGAGGTCGTAGCGGAAGACCTGCGGGGTCTGGACCGCCCAGAGGCGGCTGCGATCCAGAGTGCGGGCGACGATGCGGTCGGGCCCGGCCTCCTTCACCGTGTCCAGCAACGGCACGGCCGGTACCGCGGCGCCCGTCTCCTGTGCCGCCTCCAGCCCGCGCAGGACCAGTTCGGCGCTGGCCAGCGGCCGGCCGCCGTCATGGACCGCCACCCAGTCGCACGGCCCCAGGGCCTGCAGCCCCAACCGCACCGAGTCCTGCCGCCGCGGCCCGCCGGCGCAGACCGTCGCCTTACCGAAGCCCTGCTCCCGCACCAGCCGCTGCCCGTTCTCCAGGTTTTCGGCTGTCAGGACGAGGACGATCCGCTTCACGGCCTCGCACCCCTGGAAGGCGGCCACGGCGTGCGCCAGCAGGGGGCGGCCGGCGACCGGTGTGAAGAGCTTGTCGGCCCCGCCCATGCGGGTGCCGCTCCCCGCGGCCACGATGATCGCTCTCAGGTCAACGGGCGGCTGGCCCATGCTTCAAGCGAAGTGAGTGAAGATGGTGACTCCCAGTCCCGCCAGCCCCGCCATCCACGTGTCTTTGATCACCTTGCCGGCCAGGACGGAGAAGAAGAAGCGGCGGACGGGCATGCGGACTGCACCTGCCGCCAGGCCGGCGATGTCGAAGAGGGGGTTGGGGAAGACTGACATCAGGAACATCGTCAACGTTCCCCGCCGTTCCATCCAGTTGTAGATGCGCGCGTAGGATGGGCGGTCTTCGATGATGAAGCGGCCGCCGTAACCGGCCGCGTAGCCGCTGAATTCGCCGATCGCCTCGCCCAGGCCGGCTACCAGGCCTACCCAGATGAACGCCGGTACCCCCAGGAAGTCCGCCAGCAGGGCGCCGCCGCCCAGGACGCTGGCCCCGGCCGGCGAAGGCAGCAGGATGGAGGCCGCACCGATCAGGTTGATCACGAACAGGCCGCCGTAGCCGTAGGTCCTGAGGTCGCTGATGTCAGAGCTGAAGTAGAAGAAGGCGATGGCGAAGATGCTCAGCATCAGCGACACGGCGACGAGCAGCGTGTATTCGAAGCGCCAGGTTAAGCTGGCGATCTTCTCCGCCCCCGCCAGCAGCTCGTCTTCCTCGCCCAGGGGCTTCATTTGCGTCTGCTCTGTGCGTGCCATCTTCATATACGAACAAAGGGGCGAGAGGCCAGCCTCTCGCCCCGGTCTGGGGTCGTCACCAAGCCTCTCCTTCTTTCGCCTGCGAGGTTAGCTGCCGGGTTCGGCGGGAAGGAGTTCCGCCTGGTCCGATTGAGTCGGACGTTCACCCCCACTGATTGGGTCCCCCGCTCCGCCGGAGGCGGATTAGGCGCCGTATTCTGTTCGACCCGGGCGCTCGCGCGTGCGTTTTCTGCACACGCCGAGCACCTTCCATAAGTGTCAAACGTTGGCGCTCCTCTAAAGGTTACGAATTCCGAGGAATTGGGCGCGGAAGGTCTTGACAAAGGGGAATTGATGAATGATGATTCATCCAACTGAACGAATCTTCATTCACTGTGGACCTGAGGTTCAGCTAATGGCGAGAGTAACCGAAGCCCATGTAAAGGCCCGCCGCGATCAGATCGTGAACGCCGCCTGGGCCTGCTTCGCCCGCATGGGTTACCACCAGACCACGATGCAAGACATCGCGACCGAGGCCGGGCTCAGCGCCGGCGCTATCTACCGCTACTACCCCGGCAAGGAGGCGGTCCTCAGGGCCATCAACGACCGTAGCCAGGAGATGGGCCGGGCGCTCGTCGAGTGGGCTCGCTCCGAGGCACAAGGACCGCTGGGTGTCCTGCAGGTCATCGGCCAGGCCATGTATTCGATCTTCAACGACCCGTCGTTTGACGCCGCCACCCGGGTGAACATCGAGATCTGGCCCGAGCTTATCCGCAGCGAGGAGCTTGGGGGGAGGCTGCGGCAGGAGATGGCCTTCTGGCGGACGGCGGTCAGCCAGCTCCTGAAAGAAGCGCAGGACCGCGGCGAGGTGAGGGCTGAGGTGAACCCGGAGGCCGTATCCACCCTCCTGATCTGCGCCTGGGAGGGGCTGCGTCACTACAGGCTGATCGATCGGGAGAACTTTACGATTGAGCGGCAGTTGCAGGCGATTACGGTGCTGCTGTCTGCTGATATGAACATTGAGACCGATAAGTTCGCGCAGTTCCTGGCAAGCCGTGGGCCGTCCCTGGGAGTGCCCCTAACGATGGACCCGGCGCAGGGCCCGGGCCGGCCCGAATCGTCGGGTCTGTGACCCAGGTCACAGTATGAGGCGGATGCCGGTGTTACAACGGGAAGGCAGCGCAGGTGACCTCCGTCACCAGAGCGATCCGGGCCGCCGAGATACAGAGAAGCGTTTGGAGACGATAACGGAAAGCGTCGGCGCGTCCGCAGAAGAGCCGCAGTCGCCGTTGAGGCCCGCAGCGGCTATAGAGGCTGTCCTCTCGATAGAAGGCCTGAAGAAGACCTATGGACGTTTGACGGCCGTTGACGACATCTCCTTTGCCGTGGTCCAGGGCGAGACGTTTGGCATCCTGGGGCCCAACGGAGCGGGCAAGACGACCACTCTGGAGATAATCGAAGGCCTGCGCGACCCGGACGGCGGCCGCATCACCTTCCTGGGGATGGACGTCGTGAAGGAACGCCGGCGTGTGCAGCAGAAGATCGGCGTGCAGCTGCAGTCCCAGGCCCTCTGGCCGGAACTGACAGTGGAGGAGACGCTGAAGCTCTTCCGGTCCCTTTTCCACCGCCGAGTCGACATCGGCACGTTGCTGGACCGCTTCTCACTGACGGACAAGCGCCGCGCCCTGGTGAAGGGTCTCTCCGGCGGGCAGAAGCAGCGGCTCTCCATCGCCACCGCTCTGGTCAACGATCCCGAGGTCGTCTTCCTGGACGAGCCCACCACCGGGCTGGACCCTCAGGCCCGCCACAGCTTCTGGGACTTGATCCGCGATATGAAGCGCGAGGGCAAGACCGTCATCGTCACGACGCACTACATGGAGGAGGCGGAGGCGCTCTGCGACCGGGTGGCGATCATGGACCACGGCCGCATCATCGCCCTCGATGCGCCCCGCGTCCTGGTGCGCAGTCTGGCGTCGGAGAGCACGATCGAGTTCGGGTTCCCGGAGACGGCGGAGCGGGAGGAGCTGGCCGGTCTGCCGGGGGTGCGGGACATGCGCAAGGAGAACGGCAGCGTCCTTCTCTTCACGAACGATGTCTCCGCCACCCTGAACGCGCTCATCCGCTTCGCCGATCAGAAGGGGCAGCAGATCAGCAGCCTCAACGTGCGTACCGCCACCCTGGAGGATGTCTTCATCAACCTTACAGGCAGGAGGTTGAGGGACTGATGAGCGCGCGCGCCTTCCTGCAGATGGCCATCGCCCAGGCCACGATCATGCGCCGCACGGTGACCTTCTGGCTGATCAGCATCTTCATCGCGGCTCTGTCGATGATTGTGTTCGGCCTGCTGTTCAAGCCGGAGGCGAATGCCTTCGACCTGGCCGTCGTGGACGAAGATGGCAGCCAGGCATCGCAAAGCCTTGCCGGCGCCTTCGCCTCCGTGGAGAACGTGAAGTTCCAGCAGGGCTCTCGCAGCGAGGAGCTGGGGGCCCTGAAGGACGGTGATCGGGGCGCCGTGGTCATTATGCCGCAAGGGTTCGGCGCGGAGATTGAGAAGGGAGGGGCAGCCCTCCAGGTGTACTACGACAACTCCAACCTCATCCGCATCGGCTACGTGACCAGCACCGTGAAGGCCGTGGTGGACGTCTACAACGAAGGCCTGGCCGGACGCCACGACGCTGTGCGGCTGGAGCAACAGGCCGTGGAGACCCAGACGGTGCGCTTCATCGACTTCCTGACTCCGGGGATGGTGGGCATGACGATCATGTTCACCAACCTGTCCGTAGGCTTCATGATGGTCAGCTGGCGGGAGCAGGGGATCCTGCGCCGGCTGGGCGTCACCCCCCTCAGGCCCGCAGTCCTCATCGCCAGCCAGGCCGCCTCCTTCTCCCTGGTCTCTATTGCGCAAGTGGCGATCATCCTGCTGCTGGGCCGCTTCGTCTTCGACGTGCACATAGAGGGGAGCTATCTCTGGCTGGCCGTCTCGGCCGTGCTGGGCATCCTCTGCATGCTATCTATCGGCTACACGATCGCCAGCTTCGCCCGCGAGGTGACATCGTTCAGCGCTGTCCAGCAGCTGCTGGCCTTCCCGATGCTCTTCCTCGGCCGCTCCTACTTCCCGATCGACCCCTCGCCGGCGCTGGCGCCCATCGTCCAGGCCGTGCCGCTCACCCACCTGAACGACGCCCTGCGCGCGGTGGTGAACCACGGCGGCGGCGTGGGGGACCTGTGGATCAGCTGGCTGGCGCTGATCGCCTGGGCCGTGGGCGGCTTCCTGGTCTCCATGCGGCTGTTCCGCTGGCAGTAGCGGCCGCCAAACAGCGCTCCACGGACATCCCTTTGTGACACCCGGCCTGCCACACTGTATCGATTGCTACTGCCTGACCGGTTCCACACGGCGCTACGATGGGCGGAGTGACATCCACGGCTGGTAATGGCAACTAAGGCACGAAGGAAAGAGAGACACCGCGGGCAGGCGCGACGTGCTCGCGTGTGGGTATACGCGGCGGGCGCCGCAGTGGCCGGGGTCGGCGTCGCCAGCTTGATAGTGGTTGGTGCGCTAACGCGAGGGGGCGGCGACGATGGCGTCGCGGGGCCCGTCATCGTGCCCACGCCGGGACTACCCGGACTGGTGAGCGACGGCCGCGTGCTGGGCAGCCCGGGCGCTCCGGTCAGCATCGTGGAGTACGCCGACTTCCAGTGACCGTTCTGCCGGCGGTTCGCCGTGAGCGAACTCCCAACGGTGGAACAGACATTCATCCTATCCGGGCAGGCCAAGCTGGAGGTGAAGCCTATCGCCATCCTTGGCGAAGGGTCGGTGCTGGCGGCCCAGGGGGCCGGATGCGCCAACGAGCAGGGCCGCTTCTGGAGTTACCACGACATCCTGTATGCCAACCAGAAGAGCGAGCGGCGGCAGCAGACAGCGGGCGATCTGAAGAGCTACGCCGCCGCGATCGGCCTCGACACGGGGAAGTTCGGTTCCTGCCTGGACTCCGGCAAGTACGCCGCAACGGTCAGCAATGACACTGACGCCGCGAATCAGGTGGGGGTGACCAGCACGCCTAGCATCTTTGTGAACGGCCACAAGGTGGAGAGCACGGCCGACGCGGTGGGGCAGGCGATACAGAAGGAGCTGGCCGCCGGCTCGTGACGGCTTTGCGGGGTGAGGGGCGTTGGTATCAGACGGCGCCATGGGTACTCCTGGCGTTCCTGGGGTTGCCTGGCATGGCCGTCGGCGGCTACCTGACATACTCCCGGCTGGCGGACCAGGCCACCGCCTGTGGCGGCATCGGCCAGTGCGAGCTGGTCCAGACGAGCGAGTACTCTGCGATCGCCGGCGTCCCGGTGGCGCTGCTGGGGCTGCTCTACTTCGCCGCGATCTCTTTGCTGGCCCTGGCGCGGCTGCGGGGAGCGCCAGGTACCGCCGAGTGGGCGCAGCCCGTCGCCTTCGCGATGGCCCTCGCCGCGACCGCCTTCGTCGCCTATCTCACGTATGTGGAGCTGTTCGTCCTGGAAGCGATCTGCCCCTGGTGTGTCAGCTTTGCCGCGCTGACGGCGGTGAGCCTTCTGCTGACCATCTGGGCCGCCTTGCCTCCGCGGGATGCGTAGGCCCGCGTCTCACCCGGCCGGGAACAGGCGTCTCCGCGCGTCTTACGGGTAGATGCCGCGGATGTTGGTCGCCTCCACGACACGCCCGACGCCCAGCACCATCGCCGCTTCCCGCAGGCTGATCTTGTGCTCCTCGGCCGTCCGCGCCACGTCGGCGTAAGCGCGGGTGATGACGCGGCGCAGCCGCTCGTTGACCTCGTCCTCTTCCCAGAAGTAGGCCTGCAGGTCCTGCACCCACTCGAAATAGGACACGATGACGCCGCCGGCGTTGGCCAGGATGTCCGGCACCAGCAGGATGCCGTTGCCGGCCAGGATAGCGTCGGCCTCCGGCGTTGTGGGGCCGTTGGCCCCTTCTACCACAAAGCGGGCTTTGACGGCGCCGGCGTTCTGGCCCGTAATCTCGTTCTCCATGGCGGCCGGGACGAGGAAGTCCACCGGCAGAGCCAGCAGCTCCGCGTTACCGATGCGGTCGGTGCCGGGCGCCTCGCTCAACGCGGCGCCGGCGGCCTTCAGCCCGGCCAGCGCCTTGACGTCCAGCCCCCGGCCGTTGTAAACCGCACCGGCGGAGTCGCTCACCGCCGCCACGCGGGCGCCCGCCTCCTGCAGCAGCACGGCGGCGACGGAGCCGACGTTGCCGAACCCCTGGACGGCCACAGTGGCACCATCAAGGGCCACGCCCTGGTGGCGGGCGGTCTCCTGCACGGTGTAGAGGAGGCCGCGGCCGGTGGCCTCCAGCCGGCCCAGGGTGCCGCCTACGCTGACGGGCTTGCCTGTCACCACCCCGGCCACGGTGTGCCCGCGGTGCATGCTGAGGGTGTCCATGATCCAGGCCATGATGCGGCCGTCCGTGCCCATGTCCGGCGCCGGGATATCCTCGGCCTGGCCGATGATGATGCTGATCTCCGTGGCGTAGCGCCGGGTCAGCTTCTCCAGCTCCGTCCGTGAAAGCGCCTTGGGGTCCACGATGACGCCGCCCTTGGCGCCGCCGTAGGGGATGTTGACCACGGCGGTTTTCCAGGTCATCCACATGGCCAGGGCGCGCACCTCATCCAGGCTGACGCTGGGGTGGTAACGGATGCCGCCCTTGGCGGGCCCGCGGGCCAGGTTGTGCTGCACGCGGTAGCCGTTGAAGACCTTGATCGAGCCACCGTCCATCTGGACCGGGAAGTTGACGGCCAGCTCCCGCTTGGCGTTACGGAGGATGGCGCGCACGCCCTCGTCCAGGTGCAGGTGGTCGGCGGCGGTGTCAAACTGGGCGTGGGCGGTGGTCAAAGCGTTGGCCCGGGGCTGGGCCTGGGGCTGCTGCTTGACGGCCATGCTACCCCCATTATAGATGACGGGGGTGGTGTTCGGTGAGGGATGCTAAGAGGTCCCCGCCGCCCGGCGGCGGGGGCCTCTTAGTTGTCGCCGTGCGCTCGCAATTACTCCTCTGTCGCTGGTTCCGGCTGCTCTGCCGGCAGCGCCTCTTGCCCGTTCTGGTCGGATTCGGCGCCGAAGGAGGCCTGCGCCTCGTCCATGAGTTCTGCCTGCTCTGCCGTCTCGCCGGAGATCTCGTGTATGCCGGCCGCGAGCCCTTCCTCGGAAAGCGGCTCCACTAGCTCTTGTTCGCCCAGGCCGCCCAGCTCTTCCCAGTCTTTGGGCTCGGGCTTGAGCTCGGCCTCTATCTCCTCGTCGTCCGGGGCGAGGGCCGCCGGCAGTGTTATCTCTGTCACCTTCATGGGCAGCGGCTCAACGTGGATGGAGGCCCGTGCCGGTATGAGCTTGCCGATGATCACGTTCTCCTTCAGGCCCAGCAGCCTGTCCACCTGGCCGTTGATGGCCGCTTCTGTCAGCACGCGGGTCGTCTCCTGGAAGGAGGCGGCGGCCAGGAAGCTCTCACTGTAGAGGGATGCCTTGGTGACGCCCAGGAGGACCGGTTGCGCCGTCGCTGGCTCGCCGCCCTCCGCCAGCACGCGGGCGTTCTCGGTCTCGAAACGGAAGCGGTCCACGAGTTCGCCGGGCAGCAGCTTGGAGTCGCCGGGGGAATCGACGCGCACCCGGCGCAGCATCTGTCGGACGATGACCTCAATGTGCTTGTCGTTGATCGTCACGCCCTGCGAGCGGTAGACCTTCTGCACCTCTTCCACGAGGTATATCTGAACGGCCTCCGGGCCCTGCACGCGCAGGATGTCTTGCGGATTCAGTGGGCCCTCGGTGAGAGGCTGGCCGGCGTGGATGTAGTCCCCGTCGTGGACACGCAGACGGGCCGCAGCCGGGATTGGATAGTCCCGGTGGTCTCGTTCCTCGAAGAGGATGGAGATGCGGGCCTTGGTTACGGAGACCTGGCCGGAGGTGCGGGCCACGATCTCGCTACTGGGCACGATGGCCTGCTCACCCTCGGCGCCGTCTGTGGCCGTCTTCTTCAGGCGGGCGATAACCGCCCCCTGTTCGATCTCCTGGCCGTCCTTCACCAGTACTTTGGTTCCTTTGGCCAGCGGATAGTCGTCGCGGTACATTTCGGCGCTGGTGATGCGCAGTGTGCGCCGGTCGCCGTCCCGGATGACCTCGGCGGTGCCGTCAATCTCGGCGAGGGTGGCCGCGCCCTTGGGGACGCGGGCTTCGAACAGCTCCTCGACGCGAGGCAGACCGGACGTGATGTCCAGCCCGGCCACGCCGCCGGTGTGGAACGTACGCATCGTCAACTGGGTGCCGGGCTCGCCGATGCTCTGGGCCCCGATGATGCCGACGGCCTCGCCGTGTGTGACGAACTTGCCGCGGGAGAGATCGCGCCCGTAGTCCATGGCGCACAGGCCTCGCTTGGTCTGGCAGGTCAGCGGCGAGCGCACGTACACCTTGTCGATCCCCGCATCGATAAGGCGCTGGGCGATCTCCTCGGTGATCTCGTTTCCCCGCTCCACGATGATCTCGCCGGTCTTGGGGTCGGCGGCGTCGGCGGCCGTCCAGCGGCCCACGATTCGCTCACCGAGCGATTCGAAGAGCCCCTTTTCGGACGGTTCGCCCACCCAGATGCCGGCTGTGCTGCCGCAGTCGTCTTCAACGATGATCACGTCCTGCGCCACGTCGATCAGGCGGCGGGTCAGGTAGCCGCTGTCCGCTGTTCGCAGAGCCGTGTCGGCGAGCCCCTTGCGCGCGCCGTGCGTGGAGATGAAGTATTCCAGCACGGTCAGGCCTTCCCGGAAGGACGAGCGAATGGGCAGGTCGATGATGCGCCCGGCCGGGTCGCTCATCAGGCCGCGCATGCCGGCCATCTGGGAGATCTGGCTGATGTTACCCTTGGCGCCGGAGACGGCCATGATATAGACGCCGCCATACTCCTCCAGCCGCTGCTGGATGATGCGCTGCACCTTGTCCGTGGTCTCTCGCCAGATGGCCACAGCCTGAGCGTAGCGCTCCTCTTCGGTGATCAGGCCCAGGTTGAATTGCTCTTCGATCTCCGTGATCTGGGCGTCGGCCTCGGCCAGAAGCTGTTCTTTCTCCTCCGGCACGCGCAGGTCGTTCATGGCGATGGAGATGCCGGACTTGGTGGCGAACTGGAATCCGACGTTCTTCATGCGGTCCACCATCTCCGCGGTGGCACTGTTGTCGAGCCTCTGGCAGCACTCGGAGACCAGTTCCTTGATCGATTTCTTGTCCATGAGGTGGTTGCGGAACCCCAGCTCGGGCGGCACGACTTCGTTGAATATGGCGCGGCCTACTGTCGTCTCGATCAGGGCACCCCCGGTCTTCTCGTCGCGTACCCGGATGGGCGCGCGCAGGTCGAGGTGGCCGGAGTTGTAGGCCAGTCTGGCCTCGTCGAAGCTGCTGTAGATGCCCCGCGGCGGCGGGCCCGCGTCGAACCCGCCTTTGCCGCCGGGCTTCATGTCCGTCAGGTAGTAGCAGCCAAGGACGATATCCAGCGTGGGCGCCACCACCGGCTCCCCGTTCGACGGGTACAGCAGGTTCTGGCTGGACAGCATGATCTGGCGCGCTTCCGCCACGGACGCGCGTGATAACGGGACGTGCACAGCCATCTGGTCGCCGTCGAAGTCGGCGTTGAAGGCTGTGCAGACCAGCGGGTGGATCTGGATGGCGCTGCCGTCGATCAGGACCGGCTCGAAGGCCTGGATGCCCAGGCGGTGCAGCGTCGGCGCCCGGTTGAGGAGGACCGGGCGGTCCTTGATGATCTCATCCAGGATGTCCCAGACCTCCGGCCGCGCCCGCTCCACGATGCGCTTGGCGGACTTAATGTTGTGCGCCAGGCCACGGGCCACCAGGCCGTGCATCACGAAGGGTTTGAATAGCTCCAGCGCCATGCGCTTGGGCAGGCCGCACTGGTGCAGCTTCAGTTCCGGGCCCACCACGATGACCGAGCGCCCCGAGTAGTCCACTCGCTTGCCCAACAGGTTCTGCCGGAAGCGCCCCTGCTTCCCCTTCAGCATGTCGGACAGCGACTTCAATTTGTGATTGCCGGCCGTCGAGACGGCTCGGCCGCGGCGGCCGTTGTCGATGAGACTGTCCACAGCCTCCTGCAGCATGCGCTTCTCGTTGCGGATGATGATCTCCGGGGCCCCGAGTTCCAGCAGCCTCTTCAGCCGGTTGTTGCGGTTGATGACGCGCCGGTAGAGGTCGTTCAGGTCGCTGGTGGCGAAGCGGCCGCCGTCCAGCTGGACCATCGGCCGCAGGTCGGGCGGCAGCACGGGCAGGATGCCCAGGACCATCCAGGCCGGCTTGTTGCCGCTCTTGCGCAACGCCTCGACGACGCGCAACCGCTTGGTAGCCTTCTTACGGCGCTGTCCGCTGAAGTTCTGGATCTCTGCCCGCAGCTTCACCGCCAGGCGGTCCAGTTCCACGCGCTCCAGTATCTCCACGACGGCTTCCGCGCCCATCCCGGCCTTTACCAGGCCCGGATATTTCTCGTTCAGCTCACGTAGCGTCGCTTCCGGCAGCAGGGTGCACTGGTCGTGGCGGATCGGGTCCTTCAGGCCCTCGATCTCTTCGGCCTTCTCCTCGAAGGCGGCGCGGGCGGCCTCTCGCTCCTCGTTTATCTTGCGGCGGACGGGCTCCATGTGAGCCGTAGCCGTCGCCCTAGCCCGCGCGATCTCTTCTTCGAGGGCGGCGGCCGCGGCCTGACGCTTCTCCGCCCGGCTGTTCTCCAGCGCGGCGAGGCGCCCGTCCACTTCGGTCTGCAGCCGTGCCTGCGCATCTGCGGGCACCGGTTCGCGCCGGGCGGCCAGCACGAAGGCGTCGTCTAGCGCCAGCTTCTTTGTGGCGTTCTTGCCGGTCAGCCTGGCGACGTCCGCTTCCAGCGCCGCCGCCTTCTCGCGCAGTGCTTCAATCTGCCTGTCGGTCTCGGCGTCGGTGGCGGCCAGCCGCGCTTCGCGCTGAGCTTCCAGCGCCCCGATCGCTTCCGCCGCCTTGGCCTCGATATCGGCAATCTTTTGGAGGTGCTCCGCTTCGTTCTCGCCGACGACGGCGTCCATCTCCCGCTTCAGGTCTTCCAGGGCGGCCTTGCGCACGTCCTCGTCCACGGCAGCCACGATGAACTGCGCGAAGTAGAGGACGCGCTCCAGGCTGCGAGGCGAGATGTCCAGGAGCAGGCCGATACGGCTGGGCGTGCCCTTTACGAACCAGATGTGGGCGACCGGCGAGGCCAGCTCGATGTGGCCCATGCGCTCGCGCCGCACCTTGGAGCGGGTAACCTCGACGCCGCACTTGTCGCAGACGATGCCCTTGTAGCGGACCCGCTTGTACTTGCCGCAGTAGCACTCGAAGTCCTTGGTCGGGCCGAATATCTTCTCGCAGAAGAGGCCGTCCTTTTCGGGCTTGAGCGTCCTGTAGTTGATGGTTTCCGGCTTGGTAACCTCGCCATACGACCAGGACCGGACCTGCTCCGGAGAAGCGAGCGAAATTCTGATTGCGTTGAAGTCGTTAACTTCCAGAGCCAACTAGGTCCTCCCCTTTTTCAAACCCGCTGAGGTCAATGCCCAGCTCGGGCAGATCCTGGGCCGATGTCTCGGCCAGCATGACCCGTTCCTCTTCCTCATTGAGGACTTCCACGGCCAGGCCCAGGCTTTGCAGCTCTTTCACCAGGACCTTGAAGGACTCTGGCACGCCCGGTTCCTGGATGTCTTCACCTTTTACGATCGCCTCGTATGTCTTCACTCGTCCGACGACGT
>JBGQEU010000010.1:0-12113 GCA_041496525.1 Dehalococcoidia bacterium | reverse complement strand
GGAACGGAACTGCTCGATCGACATGTAATCGATGCCTACCAGCAGGTAGCCGCGATCGGCCAGCCAGCCTCCGGCGTCGCCGGCCAAGCCGACGAAGTCGCTGTGGAAGACGGTGTCGTCCCAGAAGCGTCCGTTGCGGGTCTTGATCAGGAGGCGCCGGGCCCCGTCCGGAATGCTCGCCGCTTCGAGGTCAGCGGCAGTGATGTGGCGGTCGCCACCGTATTCAATCACCTGGCAGGGGCCGACCAGCGACTCCAGCGGCATCGCCTCTACATCGGACCGCCCTTCCAGAAAGTGGCACGGCGCGTCCACGTGTGTCCCCGTGTGAGAGCCGATGGACAGGGCGCTGATGTTGGCGGACTGGCCCTGGCTGATCAGGGAGTGGAAGCTGAGGACAGGCCCCGGCTCTTCGCCGGCATAGGTGGGGATGTCCGGTCTCAACGGGACGGTCACGTCGTAGATCGCCATTGTAGCCTCCTCTGTTCTGCTCATTATGGCAGACGGAAGGGCGTGGCCAGCGGCGTGCTATCCTGAGGCAACGGGAGGTCGAAGGTCATGGCAGAGCCACGGGTGCTGAGCGATGCGGAGATGCAGTCCGGCCTGGCTGAGCTGGAGGGGTGGGAGCTGCGGGACGGCCGCCTGCGCAAGCAGTACACCTTCCGGACGTTCCTGCGGGCCATCGCGTTCGTCAACAGTGTGGCTTACCTGGCGGAGGCGGCTGGGCACCACCCGGACATCACGATCAACTACAACCGCGTCACGCTCCGCCTCATCACGCACAGCGAAGGGGCTCTCACGGACCGCGATTTCGGGCTGGCGAAGGAGATCGACGCGAAGCTGGCCTCGAAGCTGATGATCGCGCCGGAGCAGGCGGGCGAGGCCGCGGGCTGAGACGGGCCACACAAAAAACGCTTCCGAGCGACCCTGGGGTCGGCTCCGGTCTCCAGGTCTGGCCGGGCTTCGGGTTGCCCCTCCGCGCCGACAGTCCCTTCCGCCGGGACCGCTTCGGAATCGCTCGAAAGCCCCGTGAGTATCCCTCTTATTCTAGAACTTGTCAACGGTGAAAGGGAACGCTGGCAAGGGGCCACGGGGGTTCCCCAACCATCGCGACCGGCAATATCTCGTCGCAGCTCAGCGAAGGACGCTGGGCACGAGACGGCAGCCAAGGCCAGAGTTGGCGCCCCCTGCGCGTGACAGAGCGCTAGGGGAGAAGATCGTGCTTGAGGATGGCGATGAACGGGAGGTTGCGGAAGCGCTGGTAGAAGTCCAGGCCGTAGCCGACCACGAACTCGTCCGGTATCTCGAAGCCTACGTAGTCCAGCGGCACGTTGATGATACGCCGCGCCCGCTTGTCCAGCAGGGTACAGACCTTGACCGACGCCGGCCGCTTCGTGTTCAGGTAGTCGATGACGTGGTTGAGGGTCATCCCGGTGTCCACAATGTCCTCGATGAGGATGACATCGCGGCCCTTGACGTTCTCATCCAGGTCCTTGAGGATGCGGACGGCCGCGGCGCCGTTGCCTTCATAGGAGGAGATCGACATGAAATCGATGGCGGTGGGAACCGAGATATTGCGCATGATATCGGCGAGGAAGCACATCACGCCGCGCAGGACGCCGACGAGCACCGGCTCTTTACCGGCGTAGTCGCGACTGATCTGGGCGCCGAGCTCCGCTACCCGTTGCTGCAGCTTCGTCGCGGTGATCAATACGCGGTCGATGTCGGGCACCTGGTCCGGTGACATAGGCCCGTAGCCGTACTTGGCCAGCAGGCGCAGGTAGTCGCGTTTCTTGAGCAGGATGATGTTGACGCCGGGGTAGAGCTCCTTGAGCAGCCGCATCTTGCGGTTCTTCTCTGCCGTGAGGCCGGACTTGAGAGTGGTCAGCTCCACGTACATGTTGAGATCCGGCAGGTAGAAGTCCGGCGTAAATGCCTCTGTGATGTGCCCGTGCTCCCACCGCAGCTGGAAGGAGCGGGGCTCGTATTGCCAGTCGATGCCGTAGAAGTCGAGGATGCGGGCGAACTCGTACTCGGCGTTGTGGGCGAACGGCGGCGGTACGTGCTCCGTCGGGGCGCCGGTGACCGGGATGCGGGCGCGCGCCCGTGCCCGGGTGACGGCTGGGCGGGGCAGGGCGGGAGCGGCGTCGTCGTACGCAGAGACGGGCTCCGGCTTTCGGGTGCGGCCTTTGCGTTTTGGCGGGGCCGCTCGCTGTACCTTCTGCTCGACGGTGGCCGCAGGGGCCGCTGGTGGCGGCGGCTTTCTTCCTCGCCTGCGAGGAGGCGCCGGGGCTTCGGGGGCTGGGCGGATCGCCTGCACAGCGGGTGCGTCCGGCGGCGGCTGGGCGTCCGTACTCGCTGAGGCCTTGTGGTGCCGGCGCCCGCCGCGACTCCCGCGGCGGCGCTTCGGCTTCGTGCCGGTGTCTGGCTCTTGGCTGGTCTCGACGGTCTCCGCCGGCGGCGTCTCTTCGGCTATCGTCTCAGGTCGCTGGCGGCGGCGACCGCCGCGGCTGCCTCGCTGGCGCTTCGTGTCCGTCTCCGGCGCCGGGCTGCTCTCGGTTGTTTCTGCCGCTGGCGTGTCTTTCGCTATCGCGGGCGGCCGCTTGTGGCGGCGGCCGCCGCGGCTGCCGCGCCGGCGCTTTGGTACGTTATCGGACATGGCGTCAGTTACGGGTGAAGGTGGTGGCGGCGCGAGCAGGGCACGGCGGCCCTGTGAGGGAGACCCATCTACCACGGAGAAAGAAACCTCTGTGGGCAGCGGTCGGTGTTGCCTGGGCCGAACCATCTACAGTTATTGTACGATGGCGATTGGTAAAATGCTATCACCTATTGCTAATAGTTATCCACATATGTTGATTTCTCCTGTTGCCGCGCACCCGCGGCTCCATTAACATCTAACATCCGGGACGAAGATGCCAACACCTGTGGTCAACGGCGCACAACTGTACTTCGAGGAGCACGGTAAGGGCTTCCCCGTGGTGTTCGCCCACGGGGCGGGTGGCAATCACCTGAGCTGGTGGCAGCAGGTGCCGGAGATGGCCCGTCGCTACCGTTGCATCACGTTCGACCATCGGGGTTGGGGCCTGTCGCTGGACGGGGACGGGCGTGGCCCGGAGGCATTCGTCGGCGACCTGCTGGCGCTGCTGGACCATCTGCAGATCGAAGAAGCGTTCCTGGTCGGTCAGTCGATGGGGGGACTGACCTGCCTGGGGGCCGCGATTGCGGCGCCGCAGCGAGTACGCGGGCTGGTCATGGCCAACTCGTTCGCCGGGATGCGGAGAGAGGTGTGGCTGGCGGCGGACGAGGAGCAGCGGGCGGCCGTCCGCTCCATCTGGGACCGCCGGCGGGCGGACGGGGTGAAACGGGCGCTCAGCCGCAACTTTGCGGCGAAGCACCGCGAGCGGGCGTTCCTGTACAAGCAGATCCGGATGCTAAATGAGCATGGCCCGAACCAGTTGCAGACAGAGGCACAGGTGCAGCGGCTGCGGGCGCTGGAACGCGCTCCCGACACGGCCGCCACGCTCGGGGCGCTGGCGGCGCTGCCGACGCCGGTCCTCTTCATCGGCGGGGAGCATGATGAGGTCATGCCGGTCACCCTGATGGCCATCGCGCGGAAGTTGATCCCCGGCGCCCGAATGGTGGTTGTGCCCGGCGCCGGCCACTCGGTCTACTTCGAGGAGCCGGAGATCTTCAATCGCGTCATGCTGGAGTTCTTCGAGTCGTGCCGGCCGGCTGGGGCCGGTGAGGACGCGGCGGGCGGTGGGTAGAAGCCTGGAATACCTGGCAGCGATACCGGGGATTTGGCTTGCTGCAACGTTTTGAGGATAATAGCGGTCAAGACTTATGAGCAGCACAGGGTACAGCGAGTGGCGGGACGGTGAGCCGCTATTGAGTGCCCCACGTAATGTGGAGGCCTACGTGCAGCAGGACAAAATACGGACGATCCACTACGGCATCGGCGCCATCGGCGCGGAGGTCGTGCGGGCCCTGGTGTCCAGTCCGGAGATCGAGATTGTGGGCGCCATTGACGCCCATCCCACCAAGGCCGGCCGGGACCTCGGCGATGCGGCCGGTATCGGCCATACTCTTGGCATCACGGTCTCCTACGAGGCAGAGCCGATCCTTAAGGACGTCTACGCCGATGTTGTTGTCCACTGCACCAGTTCCACCTTGAGCGAGGTCTATCCGCAGCTGATGTCGATCGTCTCCTCGGAGAAGAGCATCGTTTCCAGCTGTGAGGAGCTGTCTTTCCCGTGGGTCCGCTATCCGGAGATCTCGCACCGGCTGGACCGCCGCGCCCGCGAGACCGGGGTGCGCGTCCTGGGCACAGGCGTGAACCCGGGCTTCGTCATGGACATGCTGCCGTTGATGATGATGACGGCCTGCCAGCAAGTGAAGTCCGTCCGCGTGGCACGGGTGGTGGACGTCTCCACGCGGCGCATTCAGCTTCAGCGCAAGGCCGGCGTAGGGCTCAGCGTGGAAGGCTTCCAGCGCGGCGCCAGCGATGGCGCCATCGGCCACATGGGGTTGCGCGAGTCGGTCTTCATGATAGCGGATACCCTGGGCTGGCGCCTGGACGACGTCTCGGAGACGCTGGAGCCGGCCGTGGCGCAGGAGAAGCGCAAGACGGAGTACTTCTCGATAGACCGCGGCTACGTGGCCGGGCTGAAGCAGTCGGCTCGGGGTCTGATGTCTGGAGTCGAGGTAATCCGCCTGGACCTGGAGATGTCGCTGGGAGCAAAGGATGCGCACGACAGCATCGAGATCGACGCCCGGCCACCCGTCAAGATGATCATCCCGGGCGGCATCCAGGGTGACGTAGCGACGGGTTCTATCCTGGCCAACTGCGTGCCGGCCATCGCCCGTAGCCGGATGGTCGGCCTGCTGGCCATGCGTGACCTGCCGCTGCTGCCCTACTACCGCCCGCGACCACAGCCGCGCGAACTAGAATAGCCGTTCCCCGTCTGCTCCTGCCCACGCCTGTAATCCGCGCGTGTTACGATTCCTGCTGGCCGTTATGACATCGTATCGACTGGCGCCCGGAACCGAGATCCTGAGGACTCAGGGTCTCACCAAGAAGTACGGGAAGATCACCGCTGTCATCGACCTGGACCTGCACCTGGCGACCGGTGAGGTGTTCAGCTTCCTGGGCCCGAACGGCTCCGGCAAGAGCACGACCGTGGGCATGATGCTGGGGCTGGTGCGGCCGACGCGCGGCCATGTCCAGGCCTTCGGCAGCGATATGGCGTTGCACCCGTGGCCGGCGTTGAGGCGCATCGGCGCGGTGATCGAGACGCCGGCGTTCTACCCATACCTCTCCGGTTATGACAACTTGAGGGCGCTGGCGATCATGCTCGGCGATATCCCGGGCGCCCGCATCGACGCTATGCTGGAGATGGTGGGTCTGCAGGATCGGGCGCGTGACCCGTACAAGGCGTACTCCCTGGGGATGAAGCAGCGGCTGGGCATCGCCTCCACCCTGCTGCGCGACCCCGACCTGGTCATCCTCGACGAGCCAACGAACGGCCTCGACCCAGCCGGCACCCGCGAGGTGCGCGAGCTGATCCCCCGCCTGGCGAAGGAAGGCCGCTCCGTCTTCTTGTGCAGCCACCTGCTGCACGAGGTGCAGGCCGTGAGCGATAGGGTGGCGATCATCAGGAAAGGGCGGATGGTGGCCCAGGGTCACGTCGATGATCTGTTGGGACGGGGCCAGTTCTTGCGCCTGAAGGCGGCCGATGACAGGGCGCTCCTGACGGCTCTGGGCCGTATCTCCTGGGTATCTCGCGCCGAGCAGCTCGACGGGTTCGTGCGGGCGGCCGTACCACTGGAGCGCGCGGCGGAGCTGAACCGGGCCCTGGCGGCGCAGGAGATATTCGTCTCGGAACTCAGCGCCTGGGAGACGGACCTGGAAAGCGTATTCCTGGAGCTGACCGGCGAAGGAGCAGGCCTGTGATCCCTCTCATGAGGTCGGAGTTCTTCAAGCTGCGGAAGCGGATGATGACATGGGTCGTCGCCCTTATCCTTGTGGGTCTGATTGTCCTCCTCTATTCCGTGCTGTGGAGCGTCAGCGGCCGTGTCACGACCTTTGGCAGCGAGCACCAGTTCACGGGCGAGCAACTGCGGCGCGCGCTTTTCCTCAGCGGCTCGGTGCCGTTCTCGCTGGAGATCGTGGGGACTTTCGGGGTCCTGCTGGCTGTCGTGCTGGCCGCCGGCGCTGTCGGCAGCGAGTATTCGTGGGGCACCGTGCGCCTGGTAGCGACGGCATCGCCGGGCCGGCTGCGCTCGATAGGGGCGAAGCTGATCGTGGTCTTCGGGCTGGTGGTGGCCGGGATGTTGCTGGCGATCTTGACTGCCGTCGTCTACAGCTCTGTCATCACCTTCAGCAGCGGTGGAGCGGACTTCAGTTTTGTGACCGGCGCGTTTATCCGCGACCAGTTCGAGTCCCTGGGGCGCACGCTTTTTGTTCTGGTGCCGTATATCGGGTTGGCCTTTGGAGCGGCAGTGGTCGGGCGGTCGACGCTGGCGGGCGCGGGCGCGGGGATCGGTGTCGCGTTCATGGAGCCGCTGGTGGGCGGGCTGATGAGGCTCGGCGACGAGCCCTGGAAGACGATCCCGAACTACTTCATGAACGCCAACGCCCAGGTCATCCTGCTCCAGAACGCGCTGCCGGACGTCCTGCCGCGCTTTGGCCCCGGGCGGGACGAACTGGTGCGGCGCAACGCGAACTCGCCGGAGGTGGCAGCGCTCGTCCTGGTGGTTTACGCGGCTGTGTTTCTGGCCGTGGCGTTCTACGTGTACCGCCGGCGGGACATCGCCGCCGAGTGACGCCGGTTTACGGTGCGGGCTCGATACGAAACGCCGGATGGATCTCGTTGTGCCCGTGCACGAGGTCCGTGACCCATGGTCCGGTGACGACAATTCGGTCGCCGGGCTTCGGTTCCGGAAGCCGCGACTGATCCTGTGGGACGATCTCGATGTGCAGCGCTCCACCGTAATTCTGGACGTTGACGTCGTTAACGAGGCGCGTGTCGTCGCCGGACAGTAAGAGGCCGAAGGTGATGTCGCCGTCCTGCGCGTGGTCGATGTCGTCCCGGACGACGCCGGTGACCGTGATGCAGGGGTCAAGCACCTTGAGGCGCGCCGGCGCGTAGACGCCCAGCATCGGGTCGCCGATGGCGCACCCTTTGGCGTCTAGCTGGCGTGCGCTTTCGACCGGTGGCTTGGCCAAGCCGACGGCCGTCAGGGCAGTCTGCAGGAAGTGATCGGCGACCTTCCACTGCCCGTTCTCTTTGACGAGCGAGGCGGCGTCCTGGACCGGGACGATGGTCTCGCCGAACTTGACCTGAACCGTCATCTCGATCTCCGCCGCGTCGCCGGTGACCGTGGCCTCGCCCACACTCTTGATGGTCAGCGAGAGATCGATGTTGGCCGCCTTCAGGCCGGCCACGACCAGCCGCACCTGGGTCAGATTCAGGGATTTCTTCGCCTCTGTGGAGAGGTTGGCGTACGCGGCGTCCACATCTCCGCTGCTCAGGGCGTCGAGCGTGGCGCGCACGACTTTGAGCGGCTCTTCGGCGGCCGCTGCCGGCGTGCCCCCGCTGGTCTGGGGAGTGGCAGTCGTCGTGGGGGAAGTGGTCGGCGAGGCAGAGTCGCCGCCGCCGCAGGCGGCGATGCCTAGGATGGAGGCGGCCAGGCCTGCAAGCAGAAGGGCCTGGCGAAGGCGGTTGGGGGCGCGCAGGTACGATTTCAAACCGGGACTCTCGTTATCAAGTGTGGCAGCCTGCGAGTGTTCTCGTCAACGAGAGGCACCGCCGCATGCGGCGCGCGACCGTGCCCTGATATGCTTAGGAACGGGAGGCGTCCATGAGAATGGCAGGAAAAGAGACGATTCAGGAGGCATACGTGCGCCTCCATCCCGAATCGGCCCGGCTCTACGAAGAGGCGCAGCGCACCTTCCCATCCGGTGTAACCCACGACATTCGATATGTGACGCCGTTCCCGATCTTCGTGGAGCGGGCGCAAGGCAGCCGCAAGTGGGACGTCGATGGCAACGCGTACGTCGACTACGTCATGGGGCACGGCGCTCTCTTCATGGGCCACGCCCACCCGGAGATCACGGCGGCGGTTGTCGAACAGGCGGCGAAAGGGACGCACTATGGGGCGAGCCACCGGCTGGAGCTGGAATGGGGCAAGCTGGTGGCGCGGCTCGTTCCCAGCGCGGAAGAGGTGCGGTTCACCAGCTCCGGCACGGAAGCAACGCTGATGGCGGTGCGGCTGGCCCGCGCCTACACGGGCCGCGATAAGCTGCTGAAGTTCGACTACCACTTCCACGGCTGGCACGACGCCGTGGCCGGCGCCCGTTTCGCCGAATCGGACCACCCGCGCTCGGCGGGCGTGCCGGCGGCTGTCCTAGCGAACACGATCAGCATTCCCCAGAACGACAGCGGTCTCCTGGAGCAGAAGCTAGCCGATGGCGACGTGGCGGCGGTGATCCTGGAGCCAACGGGCGCTTCCTGGGGGACGCTGCCGCTGCACCAGGGCTTCCTGGAGGACCTGCGGGAGGCAACCAGCCGCCACAACACAGTGCTCATCTTCGACGAGGTGGTGACCGGCTTCCGGGTGTCGCCCGGCGGCGCGCAGGCGCGCCCCGGCGTGACCCCGGACTTGACGACCCTGGCCAAGATCCTGGCCGGGGGGTTGCCTGGCGGTGCGGTGGCCGGGAAGACGGATATCATCTCGATGCTGGAGTTCCGCAGCGACACCGCCTGGAACCTGACGCAGCGTGTTGGGCACCCCGGCACCTTCAACGCCAATCCGCTGTCAGCCGCCGCCGGTACTTCGATGCTGACCATGGTGGCGACCGGACAGCATCACCGGCACGCGGACGCCCTCAACGCCCGGCTGGTGGCGGCGCTGAACGGCGTGCTCGATAGCGCCGGCGCGCCAGGCAGCGTCTACGGGCTCTCCTCGTACTTCCACATCGTTCTCGGGCAGGATGCGCCGCGGCCACGAGACGGCGTCGAGTGGCCGGAGCGGGACGGCGGGCTGCCGCCGCGCATGGCAGCGGCCCTGATCGCCGCTCTCAAACGCGGGATGCTGAATCACGGCGTGGATCTCATGGGAGGCAACGGCGGCTTTACGTCCGCAGTCCACACGGACGCCGACGTTGATCGCACGGCCGAGGCCTTCGCAGCGACGGTGCGGGAGATGCAGGGCGAGGGGCTGATCTAGGCACGCCACCCCTGGTCCCCGCTTCGTGTCTCGTGTCCCGCGTCCCGTCTCCCGTATAATGCCCCTACTATGACCCCGGCCGAGCGCAGACTCATCGCCTACGCCTCGGCCGCCCATGGCCTTGTGCATATCATGGAGCTGACCTACCCGGTCCTGCTCACGCGCATCGAGGCCGACTTCGGTATCCGGGCGGTGGTCACCGGCGCTCTGGCGACCGTGTTCGGGTGGGCGTTCGGCAGCAGCGCTATACCGGCGGGCTTCCTGACCGATCGCCTGGGGTCGCGGCAGGTCATCGTCTACGCCTTCTCCGCTTCTGCCGTGATGGCGGTGCTGGTCGGCCTGGCGCCCAACGAGTGGTTCCTGGGCGCGGCGCTCCTGGGGTTGGGCCTGTCGGCGGGTCTGTACCATCCGGCGGGGCTGTCGCTGATGGCGCAGGGCGTGCGACAGAGGGGGTTGGCCCTGGGGTTGCACGGCACGGCGGGGAACACCGGCCAGGCGCTGGCGCCGGCCATCGCCATCGGTCTGGCGGTGCTGCTTGACTGGCGGGTGGCATTCTTCTTCGTGGCCGGACTGTCTGCGGTCATGGCGCTGGTCATGGCCACGACCCGGCTGAACGTACGTGCGGGCAGTGAGATCATCGCTCTCGACGCCGCCGAAGAGGCGGGCGACCGCAGCCCGAAGGAGGGCAATCGCTACCTGATGCCGCTGCTCGTGGTGTACGCTGCGTTCATCCTGGGCGGTACCGTTTACCGGGGCGCGATAACGTACCTGCCGAAGCACCTGGAGGACTTAGTGAACCAGGACTTCGGCGGCGCCTTCGTCACCGTCGCGCTACTCATGGGCGCCGTGGGCCAGTTCGTCGGCGGCAGCCTCTCCCAGAGGGTGGCCCTGGAACGCATCGCCCCTGTCATCAGCCTGCTCACGATCCCGGCGCTGCTGCTGACAGCGGCGGTTACCGGCGCGCCGCTGGTGGTGGCCGCCTCGCTGTTCATCTTCCTCTACTTCGCGAATCAGCCGGTCCTCACCGGACTGATAGCCGACTACTCGCCGCCCGGCGCTGTCGGCCGCAGCTATGGCATGTCGTTCTTCGCCGGCTTCGGACTGGGCTCTACGGGCGGCGTCATCGCCGGCGCCCTGGTGGACCGGTGGGATACACGAGTGGCCTTCGCCGGCCTTTCGGCGTTTCTCGTCGTCAGCCTGTGCCTGACGGTCGCGCTCTGGATCATGGCCGAGCGTCGCAACCGGGCAGCGGCGCCACCGGCGATGGTGGAGGCGGCGCAGTAGATGGATTGGCTTCACGGCAGGTCGAAGGCCACCCCAGGCTGAAACCTGGGGCACGACAGGCACTTGATGTGGCGTCATTCAGGATGGGATTGAGGTACTAGAGATGGACTGGCTTCACGGCAAGGTAGCGGTTGTGACGGGCGCGGCGCGGTTGCGGGGCATCGGCCGGGCGATCGCGCTGCGGCTGGCAGGAGAGGGAGCGGACGTCGCTGTTAGCGCGGTCCCCCGCCGGGCAGAATCGATGCCGGAAGACGAACGGCGGGCGGGCTGGAAGGGCGTGGAGTCAGTCGCCGAGGAGGTCCGCGCGCTGGGGCGGAAGGCGCTGGCGCTGGACGCGGACGTGACGAAGCCTGAGCAGGTGCGCGAGATGGCCGAGCGGACGGTCGCCGGACTGGGGCGGATCGATATCCTGGTCAACAACGCCGGGCTGGCGCTGGTGGCCGGCAAGAGGAACCTGTGGGAGATGGACGACGATGAATGGTACCGGGAGATAGACGTTAACCTGAACGGCGTCTACCACTGCTGCAAGGTGGTGGCGAAGGCGTTGGTGGAACGCGGCGAGGGTGGCAAGATCGTGAACATATCGTCGCTGGCGGGTCGCGTGGCGCAGCCGCAGTACGGCGGCTACACGCCGGCCAAGTTCGGCGTTATCGGCCTCACGCAGATGCTGGCGCTGGAGCTGGCGCCGCACCGGGTGAACGTGAACGCGGTCTGCCCTGGCTCCACGGACACGGACATGATGGATGGCACCTTCCGCCGCACCGGCGAGCGCATGGGCATCCCGTTCGAGGTGGTGAAGCAGGGCGTGAAGGCGTTCATCCCGCTGGGCCGCCAGGGGGCGCCGGCGGAGATCGCGGCGGTAGTGGCCTACCTTTGCTCGCCGGCCGCAGACTACATCACCGGCCAGGCCATCAACGTGGACGGCGGGGTCGCGATGAGGTGACGCCGGCTGTGGCAGGACGGCGTCGATGCCACCGCGCCGTCCGTGGGTTCAACATCTGAGAGGCGTAGTATACTTGTCGCCGTTCAGGCTATGACGTGGCCGCGGAGGCAGCTATGACCTTTCCCAAGTACGCCGATGTCGACATCGCCCTGTTACTGGAACTGGTACGGGCCGGACGAGTTGTCCGACCTCACGAAACGTACGATCGAGTTAGCCGACACTTCCCGCGACTAACTGAAGAGGACAGCACGCTACTGAGGAAAGACGGCCGCACGAGGGTCTGGACAAACATGATCCACTGGGCCCGCGATCATCTCAGGGTCCAGGACGCGCTTCAGGACGCGGGAGGCGGCAATTGGCAGGCTAATGATCGTGCGAGAACAGTTCTGCAAGGGTGGCTCGCTGCACGGGGTGGCAAGGACACTGCGTTGTTCGTTGACTCCGACCGTCTCCTCAGCGACTATCTTGGCGCCAACTGGGCTGGAGAGCTGCGCGCTCGTCGTTCACCACAATCAGTAGACACGAAACGGGTGATCGCATTGGAAGACAGTGCGATAGATCGCTCTCTCAGTCCACGCCCTGTATCCTCCAGTGACAATGATCTCGCATCGTTACAAAGGCATGAGTTGACCGTCGTCTGTGATGAACTCCTCAGGCG
>JBGQEU010000009.1:0-12493 GCA_041496525.1 Dehalococcoidia bacterium | reverse complement strand
GTATATCGCATCTCCGGCCAGCGCGCGCCGGAGCTCTGGGTATAGGTCGTTGCGGCGTTGCCACAAGAGTCCACGGAAATCGATGGCATGAAGGTGTGTTCCCCTGTTCCGCCGTCTATGGCGCCGTGCTGGCGCAGGGTGGGGCTGGCTGATGGGAAGCCATTCGTCGTCACCTCGTACCACTGCACTACATGTCGAGTGTGCGTGGCGGCATCGGAGCCGGTGTTCGTTCCCCAGAGGGACCCATCCCGCCAGACGGCGTTCATCATGCGGGTGCACAGGGTGTCGACTCTCTTCTTGGTGCCCTGTTGCGGTGCGGCGCCGTTGCCAACGACAACGCAATCACCCTGATCGGAGGTGCTGAGAAAGGAGGCGTGCACAACGGGGCTGCCCGGAACTCCCGTCAACGCCACTACGCGGAGGCTCGTAACATCCCAATCCTGGAGGAGGTAGAAGGTGCCTGAAGGGGGGCTGCCGAAATGATTAGCGGGCTGAATGGTAAACCCGCTGCCGGAGGGAGAGCCGCCGGAGAAAGGGGTATCCACGTCCACAAAGGTGGCGACGGCATCCCCGTTGTAGAGATCCACCTTGTCGTAGACGCGGATCCTGGTCCCCAGAAACGAACCTCCACTGGAAAAGATGTTACCGGTGACCACCACGGCGTCCGGGCTCACGCCGAGGCCGGGGTAGTCGAACCAACCGGCAGTCCCGCTGATGGTGGCGCCGGCGGCCTGGCGGAACTTATCCCAGTCCGTGGTGAGATTACCGGGCGCCGAAGTTTTCGACACCATGACGTGAAGGAAGGCGGTACTGGGCGAGAAGGTGGAAGCGTCCACCTCCAGGGCGACCGCTACGAAGCGCCCGCTTCCCTCGTCGTAGATCACCTTCGGGTCGAAGCAGCCATTGACCTCCCCGCTGCAGAATCCGTTCAAGGCCACTGCCCCGGCGCCCGTGTCGCCTCCGGCTATGATCCCTCCCGACTTGTTGTAGATAGCGACGTGGCCGTTGGTAACCTCCACGATGCGGTCGGGGCCGGCGGCGGCTTGCGTATCAGGGGGGCTGTAGATGAAATTGTTGCTATCCGGCTGCATGCCGATGCCGGCGAAACCGGTTGAAACCGCCGGTGCGTTTGCGCTGTTGAGGAGGATGGGGGCCCGGGCAGCACCCGCGCCAGGAGGAGAAGGAGGCCTTTCATAACGGCCCAAAGGCGCGACTACGCCGCGCGGCGGCCCTGGTGTGGGTGTTGCCGTAGGTGTTGCCGTGGGTGTAATCAGACGCGCCCCCGTGTTGGCGGCGGGAACGGGCGTGGCTACCAGGACAAGCGCCAGTAGCGCCAGCACCGCGGGGATCAGCAGCCGCAGGACGCGGCAGGCCATGAGACTATCCCCTCTCAGCGGCAGGGGCATCAGCGCAGCAGGTCAGACACATCCGTGGAGCGTGGGGGAATGTGGTGGCGGAAAATTGTCCTTTGGAGATCACGGCATCCGGACCCTGATGGACGCTGTTCGCAGGTCGGCTGGTTGCCTCAAGTATAGCAGAGAACCGAGGGCTGCCCAGCGCTTTAGCGAGGCCGGCCGCGAGTCCGCCGTTATGTCACTAACACACACCCTGCCCTGCCAGATCGCGGGAGAGCCGTTAGGCCGGCCCGGACTCTGATTCGGCGTCTGTCGCAGACTCTTCCTGGAAGTCAGCCGGCGGGAAAGAGACGTCTTCCACGGCCTGCCCGGCCACCGGACGCACGAAGAGCCGCATCGCCCAGTCCACCAATTGCGGCGCCACCGTGTTCAGCCCGACAGCTGCCACGTCTTCGGGCGAGACATAGACGTCGCGCAGTCCCCAGCGCACCGCCTGCACGATGCGGCGGCCAACGGCGGCGGCGGAGACGAAGCGGACGACAGGCGGCAACTGTGGCGCCTCGAGCTCCTGCAGCATGTTCTCCGTGAACGATGTCTGCGTCAGGCCCGGGTAGATGGTGCTGACGCCGACGCCGGTCCCCGCCAGCTCCGAGCGCAGGGCGTCGGAGATGGCCCGCAGCGCGAACTTCGTCGCGGAATACATGCCCATGTAAGGGGGCGCGATGTGGCCAGCCACGGAGGATACGTTGACGATGTGCCCGCGGCGCTGCGCTTGCATGTCGGGCACGGCGGCCTGGATGCAGTGGACGGCGCCCCAGAAGTTGACCTCAAACAGGCGCCGGGCGTTGTCTAGGCTGCCGCCGGCGATAGGGGCGAAGAGGCCAACCCCGGCGTTGTTGATCAGGATATCGACGCCGCCGAACTCCTCCATGGTGCGGCGCACGAGCGCCTCCGTGGCCAGGCGGTCCGTGACGTCGGTGGGGACGACCAGGCAGCGGCCTGGCAGAGGCGCGATATCGGCGGCCACCGCTTCCAGTTTCTGCCGGCGGCGGGCCGCCAGAACGATGTTGGCGCCGCGGCCGGCCAGCTCGCGGGCGGCCGCGCGGCCGATGCCCGAAGAGGCGCCGGTGATGATGGCCGTGCGGCCTTCTATGCGCATCGGCCTATACCGAACGGTGGGAGAGCCAGTCCGCCACTTTCGGCCAGAGCCGGCCCACGGCGTTCTTGCCGGCCACCAGGCTGACGTGCCCGCCCTTGAGCACGAGGTCTTCCTTCTCCTTGCTGCCAACCAGCGACGTCAGTGGGCGGGTAGCAGCGTAAGGGGCGATATGGTCGTGCTCGGCCATGGCGTGCAGGACCGGGCAGGTGATGGCCTGCGTGTCCACCCGCTTGCCGCCCACGGTCAGCTGACCCTTCATCAGCTTGTTGTCCCATAGCAGCTCCTTGACGAACTGGCGGTACGTCTCGCCGGGGAAGGGGATCTGCTCGTTCGTCCACTTGTACATCATGCGGAAGCCGTAGACGAACATCGGGTCCCACAGGTTATCTATCAGGCGGGTGTAGCCGGTCCAGCGGTCCATGGGCCGTAGCAATTCGAAGGAGCGGAGCATCATCTCCGGCGGGATGTTGCCCATGGCGTCCACCAGGCGGTCCACGTCGAAGTAGCGGGGGTTCGTCCACTTCTGGAACAGCCCCATCCCTGCCATGTCCACGGGCGTGGCCGCGCAGACGATGTTTTTCACCGGGGCGTCAGGGTGTATGCCGGCGTACATGAGGGCGAAGAGGCCGCCCATACAGTAACCGAGGAGCGTGTAGTCCGGCTCGCCGGTCGCCTTCCGCACCGCTTCGAAGCAGCGCGGCATGAGGTCGAGCACGTAGTCCTCGAAGCGCAGGCGCTTGTCCTCGGGGCGCGGGACGCCCCAGTCCACCATGAAGACATCGAAGCCCTGAGCCAGCATGTACTGCACAAAGCTCTGGCCGGAGGTGAGGTCCAGGATCCAGGGCTTGCTGACCAGCGACATGACGAACACGACCGGCACCCGGTAGACCTCGTCGCTCAGCGGCCGGTAGTGGTAGAGGCGCAGGGTGCCGCGGGAGTAGATGACGTCCTTAGGCGTGGCGCCCACAGGCGGCTCTTCCCGCGCCAGGAGGATGTCCAACCCCTTCTGGATCCGGTCGCGGTTGCGGTTCACCTGGCTCTGGGCCGCTTCCAGTATTCTGTTCACATCGGTCGGGCGCACGATAGCCACGTAATGCCCTCCTTGGGGGGGCCGGAATGCTGGCGCGGCTACGCGGAGCCGCTGTTCTGGCTTCGCCCAGACGGGCGGGCGTCGGCCCGGGGCCGCCGGGTGCGTCGCGGCCGCAGCTGCGTGACCGGGGCGCTGGCGGCGACACCGGACGCTGCGGCCAGGCTGTGGATGTTCGCCTCCAGGGAGGCCAGCCGCTCTTCGATGTTGTGCAGCCTCTCGCCCACCTCCACGATGTCGCTATGTGTGGGCAGGTTAAAGGTGTTGAGGTAGCGCTCCATCCCCTGGTTCAGCGCCCTCTGCACAACGGCGTAGCCCTCCACGTAGTTCCCGCTCAGGCGGCTGAACGCGTCCGTGCTCAGGACCTCGCCGAAGAAGGCGTTCCACTGTCGTTCCGTCTCCGTCAGCCAGCTGCGCCATAGCTGGCCCACGTCGGCGCCGGCGGTATCTTTACCGTTGGTTTCAGGCATCGCGTCCTCTCTTCCGGGAGCGCTGGCGCTCCCCTGACGCCGCAGTCCCGTTTTTGGGCTTGCGGTCGGAATTGTCTAACGAATCAAGGGCAGAATGCAATATCTTCTGGTAACGGCCGAAGAGATCCAGCCAGAGGTCCAGGAACGCCTCTCCCGCCTTCGTCAGTGAGTACATACGGCGCGCCGGCCCCGACTCCGAGGTGTCCCAGAACGAGGAGACGAGGCCCGCCCGCTCCAGCTGGCGCAGCGTGCGGTAGACGGTGGTGGAGTCGAACTTGGGCAGCCCGGCATTGGCCAGCTCCTGCACTAGCTGGTAACCGTAGGCGTTCCAGCGGCGGAGGAAGGCCAGCAGGCTGGACGTGAGCAGGTCGCCGGTCAGGCGTGGCTGCATCGGCTCTTCATGGCCGCCGTTGGCCGCGCCGCGCCTTCCCGTCGATTTCGTCTGTTCTTTTTCCATAATATCTCAACTCTGAACGATAGAGGGGGTTGACAGCAACCTGTCGCTATGTGTATATTGCACCTAGATGAAATTCTTGTCAAGAGGAGGTTCCACAAATGCCTAAGGCAGAGACAGTAGACAAGTTCTTCGACGCCGTCAATGAGGCCTACGATGCCCTTCTGGACGCCGTCAAGGCCGGCAACGAGCGCGGCTATCGCGTGTCGCGACGGCTGATCGACGAGGTGGAGCGCGGCCAGCGCGAAGCTCTGGACCTGACCCGCCGCCTGGCCCTCGCCCCGCGCGACATCCCGGGCTTCTCGACCGCCGCCATCCGGACGGTCACGGACGCCCAGGGCCGCGTGCTCGACCTCACCCGGCAGCTGCTGGACGAGGTGACAGACACTCAGCGGGAGGGCCGCGATATGCTGCGCAAGGTGATCGAGGCTAACCGCGGTGCCGGCCAGGCGGCGATCGAAGCCACGCGAGAAACGGTGACGCGGGCCGGGACCGTCGTACAGACCGGTGTCAACGGTGTGCGGGCGCAGACGTCCGCTCGCCGGGGCGCGCGCAAGACCCGGACGCCATCGCAGACCAGCTCCTAGGGATCCGCAAGATCGAATAGCAGAGGAGGCGCCAGCGGCGCCTCCTCTGCTATTCGGGCCGCGGCTATCGGGATCAGGCCACGTCTTCCCGGCGGTAGCTCTTGGGAGCAGCCAGGAACGTAGCGATGTGCTTGTAAACCTGTGGATTGAACGCCAGGCCCACGTGCGTGCCCGGCACCTCGATATCGGTTCCGTCCGAGTTTATGCAGCAGCGCCAGTCCACAACGCCGTCAGTCTTGGTGTAGATGGCCACCTGCGGGATGGAAGACGGGAAGTCCTTCCGCAGGGAGTTGAGGAACTCGCACGCGCACTGGCCGCTGTAGCAGTTGGGCTGCGCCGCAGGCCCTCTCTGGCGTTGCATGATGCGGCCGCGCACCAGGTAGGCCGTCTGAAGCACGAAGGGATGCACGCGGACGCCCCGGAAAGGCGAGGCCAGCGTGACGACCGAGGCGACGAGGCTGGGCCAGCGGGCAGCGGCGGCGCGGGCCAGGACGCCGCCCAGGCTGTGGCCGATGAGATGCACGGGACGGCCGGTCTCGGCGTAGGCGCGATCGATCGTCTGCCGCAGCCGGGTGGTGAGAACATCCGGGCATTCTGAGTTCCGGCCGATGCCGGAGAGGTAAGGCTGGTAGCCGATGCGGCGGAGCCACGCGTTCATGTCGCCCAGATACTGGTCGGAGCCCATGAAACCGGGGATTACAACCACCGCCGAGCCATCGCCACGAGGGATGCCGTTGCCGCGGTAGACGGGGGACATCCGCAGAGATAGCCAGTCGACGCCCAGGAGGGCTTCGCGCCAGAGGGGCAGAGCGGCGCTGGCCTGGAACTCCTCCTCTACCTGCTTGCGCCAGTCATCCATGTCGTCTAGACACCCCGAGGCATAAATAGCAGTTATGTTTCGTCATGCCTGTCTTCTATAATAGCCCAACAATGTAACCCAATCATCACACAAGGCATTACATCCGCCCTGACTGGAGTATATAATGCTTACAACGCTCGTGGGGGCAACCGGGCAGGCCATATCTCCATAAACGGCAGGTCTGCCCGAGTATAGGAGCACAGATGACCCAGGGCAACCTAGGTCGGCGTCTCAGTGCCCAGGACGCTTCCTTCCTCTACTTCGAGAGTAAGGAGGCCCCCATGCACATCGGCTCCATCGGAGTGTTGGATGGCGAGATGTCCTACACCCGGTTCGTGGACTCCATAGCTGCCAAGCTGCATCTCATCCCGCGCTACCTGCAGAAGGCCGTCCCGGCGCCGCTGAACATCGGGCATCCCACCTGGGAATGGGACCCTGATTTCGACATCACCCGCCACATCATGCGGGTGCGCATCGACCCGCCCGGAACCGATGCGCAGCTCATGGACCTGGCGGCGCAACTCTTCGCTACCGTCCTGGACCGTGATAGACCTCTCTGGGAGATGTACCTGGTGGAGGGGTTGGAGGGCTCGCGGACGGCGCTGGTGTCGAAAGTTCATCACTGCCTTGTGGATGGCGTCTCCGGAATCGAACTGCTGATGGTCGTCATGGACGTCTCGCCGGCGCCGCCCCCGCCCGCGCCTCCGGCCCAGCCGCTGGAGAAGACGCCGCCGCCGCCGCCGCTGATCCGGTTCCTGGACGCTGTCTTCGATAACATGTCGGACAGCCTGGAGCGCTGGGCGGATGGCCAGAAGAGCGTTGTGGACGCCGTGGCCGGCGAGGGCCAGGGCAGGGCCATCGTGCGGGCCCTGGAGACCGCGGGCCGCTACTTCACCGTGCCGATGGCCCGCGCGCCGTTCAACCGGCCGCTGGCCGGCGGCCGCAAGCTGGCCTGCAGCGAAATCTCCTTCGCGGAGATCCGCGCCATCCGCCAGGCCTGCGGCGGCACCGTCAACGACGTCGTGCTGGCGGTGCTCGGGGGCGCCCTGGGGCGCTATCTCGAGATGCACGGCCAGACCACGCAGGGACGGACGATGCGTATCCTGACACCCGTCAACGTCCGCCGCGAGGACGAGAGGAGGGCGCTGGGGAATCGCGTCTCCATGCTGCTCGTGGAAGTCCCCGTGGATGTGCACGACCCGATCGAGCGGCTGCGACTGATCCACGAGCGCACCGACTTGCTGAAGCGGCGCAGCGTGGCCGATGGCATCGAGGCGCTGAGCGGGTTGCTGAACACCGCCCCGCCGGCCCTGCAGGCGCTGCTGGGCACCGCGCCGCTGCCCCCGAATACTGTGGCCAATATGGTCTGCACCAATGTGCCCGGGCCTATGATCCCGCTCTACTGCATGGGCCATCGGCTTCTGGCCCACTATCCGTTGGTGCCAATCGCCTGGGAGATGGGGATTGGCTGCGGGGTCACGAGCTACGACCACAAGCTCTATTTCGGGCTGCTGGGTGACGCGGAGGCGGGATCCGATGTCGGGCGCCTGAAGGATTTCCTTGACCAGGCGTTCATCGAGCTGCGGTCGGCGGCCGGCGTGGGCAAGTCTGATCTGCCGCAGATGGGCGTGGCGGCGGCCTCCAACGGCGCCCGCCGCCGGCGGGCGTCCGCACCCTCGGCCCGCTCTCTAGCCGCCGACGCCGGTTAGTCCGGTTCGGCGTCCCCTATCGCCTCTCATGTGTCACTCGAGCGGCAGCCGCTGACTGGCAGCCCTTGCGTGATCGGTGGAGTTCTCCTCCTGGGGTCATTGCGGCCGCGGTGACGCAATGTCACAGTTCGGCTGGCCGCTAAGACTGGTTCTCCTGGCGGTCTCTGTGGGCCTCATCCTGACTATGCCACTATGGTTGGCGGCCCTCGCCGCCCTTGGCGTTGCCGCCCTGCTCCTCCTTCTGAGGCCGTGGCTGTCCAAACCGACGGTCCTTGCGGGTTTGGCCGGGTTTGCGGTTGCTTTCATCGCCACCGTGCCTCTGGCGTATGTGATCGCCTGGAGTTCGAGACACCTTCTCGGGATGCCGGCGATGGTTCTCGCCCTCATGCTGACCGGATCCTTCTTCTCAGCGCTATTCCTGGCTTCTCTTGAGCTCATGTCCTCACTCAGAAGACGGGAATTAGCATGGTTGTCCAGTGGCGCGATGCTGGGAGGTTCTTTCTGTCTGCTCCTTATGGGAGCCCTGTCAATAGTATTTTGGGATGCTTTGACCACGTGATCGTTTAACTGTGACATCGCGCGCGGCTGGGGGAGGCGCTTCCTGACCACCCGCCTCTCGCGAGAGAAAGGAAAGAGAAGGGCCGCCCCCGCGGAGGGCAGCCTGTGCACACTCTAGGGGGATGATGAAGAATGGGGAGTGCAGAGGGGCGAAGCCCCTTTGCCGGGGGTCTGGGGGTGTCCCCCAGATTCAATTCTCAACCTTGGGGAGGGGGTGGGGAGCTATAGCTTGGTTTTCAGCACCCGGCGAGGGGACCGGCGCTCAGTTGCTAAAACCGGCCACGTCGTACGACATGATCAGCAGGTCATGCGTCTGCCCGTCGCGCGACATGACATGGTCGGCCAGGAGGGCCTCCGGGCGGAAGCCCAGGTGCTCGAAGACCTGGCGGGCGCCCCGCTGATCGGTGCTCATCTGCGCCGTAACCTTCTTCAGCCCCATGTCCTTGGCGATGGCGAAGGCCTCGTTCGTTAGGCGCTTGCCCAGGCCCATCCCCCGGGAGTCGCGGCCGACGATCACCCGCAACTCGCCCACGTGGCGTGTCCAGAGGGCGTCATTGATGTGGATGCTGGAGTATCCGGCGATCTTACCGTTAGCCTCGGCAATCACCGTGACCGTCCGGCCCGACTTAATGTAGCTGATCCAGAAGTCGATGGTCTGCGGGTTGGTCACATCGGTGCGCAGGAACATGAGATCCTCTGGAGGTAGCGCCCGCGCGAACTCCAGGATGGCGTCCCGGTCCGCTGCGGTCATGAGGCGGAAGGTGACCTGTGTGCCGTTGATGTTGACGGTCCACGGGTAGTTCCGAGTGATGCGCACTGTTTGAGCCATTCGAATCCCCCCTGCCGGTCTGGTGACTTGGAGCATATATCAGATGAGGGCAAGTTGCAACGCTAAATCTTACGCAGGCCTCACTGGGAACTAACCGCCGCTTAACCCCATGGGCCTTGCGCGCGCCTAAGATGATGTACGTAACGCGGCGCGGCACACCCCCTCCCGCCCCGCACAGACGGTGAGGGCCGGTCTCCCCAGACCGGCCCTCAATCCTTTTCGGCCTTTCGGCCTTTCGGCAGATGCCCATGCCAGTCAGCATTTCACGAAACTCTCACCCTTGTCTCACCGTCCATTAACCCGCGCCCCAGAGCGCGGCGGTAATATCCTAACCAAGAAGGCAGCGCGGTCTGAACCCCCTCCCGCGCTTGCTGGAATACAGGGCGAGCCAGGTGATGTCGGTCACCTGGCTCGAGTCTTTTTGGCGATCTTGGTTGGCGTTGCCCGTTTACACCTCGACGACGAACGCTGTGTGCATCCCGGCCTTGTAGTGGTCCACGACGCTGCCCGCCTCGCCGGCGGCGATCAGGCAGGCCAGCTCGTAGCGTCCGGGTCCCAGGTCCAGCTGGATCGCCCCGGTGGTCCCGGGCTGCAGGTGGTCGATCTCGCCGATGATGCCGTCGAAGCGGCCGTCTTCTTTGACCTTGAGCACGGCCAGCTCGTGCACCATCGATGTGCTCGCGTTCTCGGCCACGAATTCGATCCGGCCCGCCTTCACGGACGTCTTGTCCGGCGTCTCGCTGAACTCGAGCAGCCGTATCCTCACCGTATCGTCTGCGGGCCCCCCGTCAGCCGCGCCCGGCGCGACCTGCCGCGACTGCGGCGACCCGGCTACACTGCTGCCCTCCGCTGGCATCTCGATGATCGTCGTGACGTCGCCCGGCACATAGCATTTCAGCTTGTACACGCCCGCCTCGTCCGGAACCGTGTAGCCGATGTTGCGCGTCCGGCCCCCCGGCACGACGACCTCCTGCAGCGCCGTCCCCTCGATCCCCTCGACCTCGTAGTCCTTGCCGCTGTTGTTCTTGACCACCAGGTTCAGCTTCTCGCCCGTCTTGACGGGGATGGACGCGGGCGCACAGCCGCTGTCGTCCTGACTGATCTGCACCTCGCGTCCATCTCCGCCGCCGGAGCAGGCCGCGGCGAGCGCGGTGAGGCCGCCCAGGGCCGCTATAACCCCAGTCTTGAACATGCTGACCTCTGCTTTCCAGGGGCTGCTAGTTGTGGCTGCGGGCCTCCTGCGCCACAGGCACGGCCTTGGGCTGCCCGGCAGGCACTGGCCTGCGCAGCCGCAGCGGCCAGAACAGGTAGGCGCTGGCCACCACGACCAGGTAGCCCCAGTAGACGGCGATCTGTGACACGGCGGGGGCGGAATCGTATCCCAGCAGGGTGTGCAGGAGTTTACCCAGGTTGGATGTCATAGAGATGGTGGTATCCGTGTCCCAGGGCCGGTTGCCCAGATTCGATATCAGTGTGGCCTGATGCAGGTTCCCCAGAGCGTTGGCCAGGAGCCCTGCCGCCAGCACCATGAGTACGATGCCGGAGGCCAGGAAGAACTGACGCAGCGGCAGCCGGGACGAGCCGTAGTAAAGGACCACGCCGAGGGCGGCGGCCAGGGCGAAGCCAGCGACGCCGCCGCCGGCGAAGGCCAGGTTGGAGCTCTGGCTGGTGGAGCCAGCGAACAGGAAGAGCGCCGTCTCCACGCCCTCCCGGCCCACGGACGAAAAGGCCAGGAGCACCAGGGCGGCCATGGACCCGCGCGAGATGGCGCTATCCATCCGCTGCCGGAGGTCTTGCGAGAAGCCCGCTGCCTGCCGCTTCATCCAGAATAGCATCCAGGTGAGGACGGCCACGGCGAAGAGCATCGTGAAGCCTTCGAAGGCTTCCAGGATGCGCCCGTCCAGCTCCTGCGAGGCGATTTCCAGCCCCGCTCCGACGGCCACTGACAGACCGGCGGCCGCGCCCACTCCGGCCCAGATGGCTCTGAACTGATGCTTCTGATCGACGCTGCGCAGGTAACCCAGCAGGATGGTTACGATCAGGGCTATCTCCAGCCCTTCGCGGACCGTCACCAGCAGCGAGAAAAGCATCTGGTCTTCCTCCACGACCCGACCCGGGCCCTTCAGTGATATGCCCCGACTTCGAGTCACTATTAGTATGTGCCAATGCCCCCGCTATGTCAATACAAAAATGGGTAGAATTTCGGCTAAATTAAGCGACTGCTAAATTATTTCCTGATACTCTGGCCGTTCCGTTGACCCCATCCTGGGCCCGTGCTAGACTGGGCCTCGCCCCTCCGGCCAGGCATGGAACAGGTTCACGTTCTGGGCGTCCCTTTCCATCGCGGAGAGGTATCCTGTGTCGCGAATAGTCGAAGGTGTAACTCATGCAGACAACCGTCGTTGGCAACTACCCCAAGATCCCCAACCGCCCCCGCCCCGCCCGCCTGCGTCTGGCGATCAACCGGCGTGACCGTGGCGATATCACCAGCGAGGAGTTGGTCGCCGTCTACGACGAGGTGACGGCGGAGGTTATCCAGGAGCAGATCGAGGCCGGCGTCGATATCGTGACCGACGGCCAGGTGCGCTGGGACGACGACCAGACTTATGTCACCAGGCGCCTGCAGGGCGTGGAGATCGGGGGGCTGCAGCGCTACCTCGACACCAACACCTACTACCGGCAGCCGGAGATCGTGGGCGAGGTCAGATGGCAGGCGCCGGCCCTGGCGGCGGACTTCACGTTCGCCCAGGGGCGCAGCGCCCGGCCGGTGAAGGCCATCCTGCCCGGGCCCTACACGCTGGCGGCGCTCTCCCTGGACAAGCACTACGGCAGCCGCCAGAAGCTGGCCATGGCCCTCGCCGAACAGCTGCGGCACGAGGTCGATGCACTGGTGCAGGCCGGCTGCCGACACATCCAGGTGAACGACCCCGTGATCGTATTCAATAAGGAAGACATCGGCCTGTTTGTCCAGGCGACGCGGCGCCTCCTGCAGGATGTCCCCGTGGAGACCGGCGTCTACACCTGGTTCGGCGACTGCGGCGGCATCCTCGGGCAGATGCTGGAACTGCCGGTGGATGTCATCGGCCTGGATTTCGTCTGGGGCCGCGAGAACTGGACGGCCATCAAGGGCGTGCGCTTCGAGAAGAAGCTCGGTTTCGGTATCGTCGATGCCCGCAACACCCGGTTGGAGACGGCGGCGCAGGTCGCGGAAGCGGTGCGGCGCATCAGCGGGATCGTGCCGCCGGAACGGCTGTATGTGAACCCCTCCTGCGGGCTGGAGTACCTGCCGCGCGAGGTGGCCTTCGAGAAGCTGAAGGCGATGGTGGAAGGGGCGCGCCGCGCGGAGGGAGTCCCGGCCTGAAGCGAGTATGCTACGCTAATCCAGAAGTGGGTGCAGGGGCGCAGCTCCTGCTGGGGGTTTGAGGG
>JBGQEU010000008.1:0-13595 GCA_041496525.1 Dehalococcoidia bacterium | reverse complement strand
GGCCCATGCTGCGCGCCAGCGGCGTGGCCTGGGACATCCGGAAAGCGGACCCGTACGCCGCCTTCGACAAGGTGGAATTCGACATTGCGGTGGGGACCAGCGGCGATGCCTACGATCGTTTCGCCGTGCGAGTCGCAGAGATGCGGCAGAGCATCCACATTCTGGCGCAGACGGTGGACATGATCCCGCCCGGGCCCGTGCACGCACGTCTGGGGACCGCCACCGTGCAGCCCTGGGGCCAGGCGGTGGCCCCCCTGGCCCTGCGCCCGCCCGCCGGTGAGGCGTATGCGCGTATCGAGTCACCGCGCGGCGAGCTGGGCTTCTACATCGTCAGCGACGGCGGCCCCGCTCCCTTCCGCTTCCACATCCGCTCGCCCTCGTTCATCAACCTGACGGCGCTGCGTCTGATGACAGTCGGCGTGACGCTCGCCGACGCCATCGTCATCCTGGGCAGTGTCGACATCGTGGTCGGCGAGGTGGACCGGTGACCGCCGCATCCGTTCGCCTTGAGCGAGTCGCAGGGCTTCGTCCGCGTCGATGCCTCACACACGAGGCCGCCGCGTGATCCTCACCGCCTGGTACGACCTGCGCGACGTCGGGAACGCCGTCGGCGCGCTGCTGGACCAGGTGAAGGACTGGGGCGCGCCGGCCTGGGTGCCGTACGTCGTCTCCAGCGTCATCGGGATAGTAGCCATCCTGCTGTGGACGGTGCTGAGTGTGCTGGCGTTCATCTGGATCGAACGCCGCGTGGTGGCCCTGATGCAGAACCGCATCGGGCCGAACCGGGTAGGGCCCGCCGGCCTCCTGCAGCCGGTCGCCGACGCGCTCAAGCTGGTGCTGAAGGAGCCGGTGACGACGCGCGATGCTGACAAGATCTTGTTCTGGGCCGCGCCCATCATCATCTTCATCCCCACGATCGTCGTCTTCGCCGTGATCCCGTTCGGGCAGAAGATGGTGCTGGCGGACCTGAACGTGGGGGTCCTATTCCTGATCGCCATCGGCGCCATCAACACCCCCGCCGTGTTCTTGGCCGGCTGGTCATCGAACAACAAGTACGCCCTGCTGGGCGCCATGCGCACCATCGCCATGCTTATTAGCTACGAGGTGGTGCAGGTGCTGGCGCTGCTCGGCGCCGTCGTCTTCGCCGGCAGCATGCGCCTGGGCGACATCGTCAGCTGGCAGCACGACCACAACGTCTGGATCGTCTTCCTGCAGCCGCTGGCTCTGGCCGCCTACGTTATCGCCGGGGCGGTGGAGATGAACCGCACCCCGGCGGACATTGCGGAGGCGGAATCGGAGATAGTGGCCGGCTACCACACGGAGTACGGCAGCATCAAGTTCGGCTTTTTCTACCAGGCGGAGTACCTGGCCGGCTTCGCCATCGCCGCCGTAATAGTCACCCTGTACATGGGCGGCTGGACGGCCTGGGGGCTGGAGAGGTGGGTGCCGGGCTGGCTCATCTTCCTGGCGAAGCTATACGGCGTGTTCTTCATCTACATCTGGTCGCGGGGCACACTGCCGCGCCTGCGCATCGACCAGCTCATGGGGTTTGCCTGGAAGTTCCTGCTGCCGCTCTCCCTTGTTAACGTCCTCGTGGCGGGCGGCGAGGTCCTCCTGTGGCGCGAAGCGGAGATTTCCGACAACCTGGCGCTGCCGGCCTTCGGCGCCGTCAACCTGGCGCTGGCTCTCGTGATGGTCGTGGGCTGGGGACGTCTGCTGGGTCACGGCGCGGGCAGACAGCGCGGCCAGCGGGCGCTGCTGACGCAGGAAGTCGGCGCCATATTCTACGGCTCCGTCCCGGGCGAAGCCGAAGGAGCGCCCTCGAGGCCCCTGCGAGAGCCCTCAGGGCAGGCCTGATGGACGATACCGGCACGGTCATCGCATTCTGGATACTGTCCGTTATCACGGTGGGCGCCGCGCTGATGGTGGTAGCTACCCGCAACCTGATCCACGCGGTCGTGTTCCTGATCATCAGTTTCGTCGGCATCGCCGGTCTCTACATAACGCTCTCGGCAGACTTCATCGCGGTGACGCAGGTGCTCATCTACGTGGGCGCTGTTTCCATCCTCTTTCTGTTCGCGATTGTCCTGACGCCGCGGGCCGGCCGGCATAACGATGAGACGTTCCTGCGGTGGCCGGCGCTGATGCTGGCGCTGCTCGTGGGCGTCACCCTGGGCTTCGTGGCGCTCGACACGGACTGGTCGATCGCGGACCGGCCGGGGTTCGGCGAGACGGCCTCGGTCATCGGCGAAGCGCTGCTGGACAGGTACGTGCTGCCGTTCGAGATCGCCTCCGTGTTGCTGCTGGTGGCGATGATGGGGGCCATCATCCTCGTACGTCCGGAGGGCGTAAGCGAGGACGGCGACTCGTGACGATACACCTGGAGCACTACCTGCTCGTCGGCGCCGTTCTCTTCGCCATCGGCCTCTACCTGGCGCTGGCCAAGCGCAACTTCGTGGGCGTGCTGATGGGCATCGAGATGATGTTCAACGCCGTGAACCTGACGTTCATCTCGTTCTCCCGATTTGTGGAGTCGCCGAGTCCGTTGAGCGGGCACGTGTTCGTGGTGTTCGTGATCACCGTGTCGGCGGCGGAAGCGGCGACGGCGCTGGCTCTGGCGGTCCTCGTTTACCGCCTCCGCGAGACGATCGACGTCGACCGGATCGACCTGCTCAGGTGGTGACGCGACGTGTGGGCTAAGTTGATGGAGACGAAGAACGCCTACACGGCGGAGATCTGGAAAGAGCTGTTCAACGCCGCCGCGCTGTCCGTGCGCGTGGTACCGGCCTCCGGCTGGAGTGACGCCTCGGAGTTCGAGAAGCACGAGATCTACGTGCCGTGGGGCAAGCTGCACGTGGCGGCGGAGATCCTGAGGAAGAGCTGATGCGGGCGTGTCATTCTGAGCGACGGCGAATCTCCTGCTCGCTTCTGTACCACGCATCTGAGCGAAGAATCTCGGCGATTCGGGCGCGGTGTGCCGTTCGCATCGCCGAGCATCGAAGAGCGGCCTGATGCCGGACATTCGCGAGGGCGCGGTATGGGCGATCATGTTCCTGCCCCTGACCTCCTTCGCGATCATCGCGCTCGTCTCGCTGCTGGGGCTGACGGCCCGCGGCGCCTGGCGCACCCGCTACAGCGGCTACCTGACGATCCTGGCCATCGCCGGGTCGTTGCTGCTGTCGCTCTGGGCGCTGGACAGCGTCATCGACAAGGACGGAGCGCGCATCGGGTTCGACGCCCACAAGTGGGTCGTCGTCGGCTCACTGGACATCCGCATCGGCATCACTCTGGACGGGCTCACGGCCATCATGCTCGTCGTGGTCAGCAGCGTGTCGCTGCTGGTGCAGTTCTACTCGCAGGAGTACATGCGGGACGATCCCGGCTACAACCGCTACTACGCCTTCATGTCGCTGTTCACAGCCTCCATGCTGGGCCTGACGCTGGCCTCCAACATCCTCCAGATGTTCGTGTTCTGGGAGCTGGTCGGCCTCTGCTCGTATCTGCTGATCGGCTTCTGGTTCTACAAGGACGCGGCCCGGAAAGCGGCCACGAAGGCGTTCCTCGTAACGCGCGTGGGAGACCTGGGGTTCCTCATCGCCATCCTGCTCATCTGGTCGGAGACGGGACAGTTGAGCATCCCGGCCATCCATGAGCTGGCCGCGACCGGCGCCATCAGCTCCGGCGTCCTGACCTGGTTCGCGCTGGGCATGTTCGCCGGCGCCAGCGGCAAATCGGCGCAGTTTCCCCTTCACGTCTGGTTGCCGGACGCCATGGAGGGCCCGACACCCGTCTCCGCCCTCATCCACGCGGCCACCATGGTGGCCGCCGGAGTGTACCTGGTGGCGCGCTTCTTCCCGGTGTTCGCCGCTTCCGAGGAGGCGATCCTGACTGTCGCCGTCATCGGCTCGATAACAGCGATCATCGCGGCGTTACTGGGGATTGTGGCGACGGACATCAAGCGCGTGATGGCCTATTCGACGATCAGCCAGCTCGGCTACATGATGATGGGTCTGGGCGTCGGCGGCATTGTCGCCGCTATGTTCCACCTGTTCACGCACGCCTTCTTCAAGTCGCTGCTCTTCCTGGGCGCCGGGTCCGTCAACCACGCCACCGGCACGTTCGATATGCGCAAGATGGGTGGGCTGCGCAAGGCAATGCCCATCACCTTCGCTACCGTGACGATCGCCAGCCTGGCGCTGGTGGGCATCTTCCCCTTCGCCGGCTTCTGGAGCAAGGACGAGATCCTGGCCGACGCCTGGGCGGACCGGCCCTGGGTCTTCGCCGTCGCCCTCATCGGCGTATTCCTGACGGCGGTGTACGTGGGCCGGATGCTGATCCTGACGTTCGCCGGGGAGTACCGCGGCGGCGAGGAACCGGAGCAAGCAGCCCCGGCGCCCGGCGCGCACGCCGGGCCGCGGACGCCTCACGAGTCGCCGTGGACAATGCTAGCGCCGCTGGTCGTGCTGGCCGTCATGGCGGCCGGCGCCGGCTTCGTGAACATCGACGACGGGATGACGACGATGCTGACCGGCTGGCTGCCCAAGGAAACCCACGAGCTGGTCACCGAGGCCGATTTCAAGCTGTGGATCGCCGCAGCTTCCATGGGCGCCGGGATGGCCGGTTTGCTGGTGGCGTGGCTGGTCTACAGCGTACGGGTAGTGAGCGCGGAGCAGGTGCGCGCGTTCGCGCAGCCGTTACCCGAGATACTGGAGAACAAGTACTACCTGGACGCGCTTTACGAAGACGTGATCGTGAAGCGGGGCATCCTGGGCGGCATCGCCTTTCTCCTCTCTCTGTGGGACCGGTACGTCATCGATGGCGCCGTCAACGGCGTGGGCCGGCTGACGGTCTGGACATCCGAACAGGTCCGGCAGGCCCAGGCCGGCCAGGTACAGCTGTACGCGAGCGTCATGCTGCTGGGCGCCGTGGGCGCGATCGTCGGCATCCTGGTGGTGAACCCGCCATGAGGCATCGCAAAGGGGCGGCACCATGCTGAGCCGCTATCCGTTCGCCCTGAGCCCAGTCGAAGGGCCGGTGGCGTCAGCGACCACTGAGCCGCGTCGAAGTGTGAGCGCTTGGGTAGGCACTGCCTGGATGGGACCCGGAGGGAATCCCGCGTCCCGAAGAGCGGTCTGGCCCTATGGGCGGAAGCGGCCATGCTGAGCTTCGTCATCTTCTTCCCCCTGGTTGGCGTTGCCGCTATTGCCCTGCTGCCGAAAGAGCGGGAGAGCTGGGCCAAGTGGATCGCGGCTGCCGTCACCGCGGTCATCCTGGGCGTCGTCATCGGCCTGTTCGTCGCCTACGACCGCGACGACGGCGGATACCAGTTCGTCAATCACGCCAAGTGGATCGAGTCCGGCGTCTCCAGGTTCACGCTACAGTATGTCGTCGGCCTGGACGGGCTGTCGCTGCCGCTCGTCCTGCTCACCGCCTTCCTGAGCCTGGTGGCGGTGCTGATCTCCTGGCGGATCGAGATGCGGCCCAAGGAGTACTTCGCCTGGCTGCTGGTGCTGGAGACCAGCCTGCTGGGGGTCTTCAGCTCCCTAGACTTCATCTTCTTCTTCCTCTTCTGGGAGATAGAGCTGATCCCCATGTATTTCCTGATCTCCGTCTGGGGCAGTGGCAACCGCGTCTACTCCGCCTGGAAGTACGTTCTGTACACCTTCTTCGGTTCGGCGTTCATGCTGGTCGGCATCCTGACCCTCGGCTTCACGGCCAACACGTTCGACGTGCGCGAGCTCGGTCAGATGGGCGAGATCCAGAACGCCATCATCCCGGTCTGGCTCATCTTCGCGCTGATCATCACGGCCTTCATGATCAAGCTGCCTGTCGTGCCGCTCCATACCTGGCTGCCCGATGCACACACAGATGCGCCGACGGCCGTGAGCGTGATCCTGGCCGGTGTGCTGCTGAAGATGGGCGGGTACGGCATCCTGCGCATGAGCTTCACGATCATGCCGGACGTGGCCCGGGACGCCTCGGTCTGGTTCGCCGCCATCGCCGCCGTGAGCATCCTCTACGGCGCCTTCATGACCATCATCCAGAAGGACTTGAAGCGCCTCATCGCCTATTCCAGCGTCAGTCACATGGGATACGTCCTGCTGGGCGCGTCGGCCATCGGCACCGTCGGCCTCACCGGCGCGGCGATGCAGATGTTCACGCACGGGCTGATCACGGGGATGCTCTTCGTGCTCGTGGGCATGGTCTACGACCGGGCGCACACCCGCGATATCGGCGAGCTGTCCGGCCTGGCGCATCGCATGCCGTTCATCACCACGATGATGGTTATCGCCGGGCTGGCCTCGCTGGGGCTGCCCGCCCTGGCCGGGTTCGTCTCCGAAGTCACCGTCTTCCTGGGCACGTTCGATAAGCACGAGTTCTTGACGGCGATGGGTGTCATCGGCATCGCCTTTGCCGCCGGCTACATCCTGTGGACGATCCAGCGGGTGTTCTGGGGCGAGGCGGACCCGCGGTGGGCCGAACTGACGGACGCCACTGCCTGGTGGGAGCGGGCGCCGCTGCTGGCGATGACCGCGCTGATTCTGGCCGTCGGCGTCTATCCAGCGTTCATGATGGACCTCTTCGAGAGCGGGATCGCGCCGATAGCCGGGAGGCTGGGATGAGGCCGCGCGGAACCTGGAACCTGGGACCAGGGGCCTGGGCTCGCCTGGCCAAGCGCCGGCGCTGTTGGGTGCGGGGCCCGTGACCGACATCAACCGCTTTGGCCCGGAGCTGGCCCTGCTGGTGGCCGGCGGACTCATCGTCATCGTCGACGCGCTCCTGCCGCTGGCGGGCAGGAACATGGCCCGGCGCAGCCGCCTCATCTCCGTGGTCCTCGGCCTGGCGGGGGTGACCGCGTCCATCGCCTGGTCCGTGATACTGATCGCCACGGACGAGCGCGGGTCAGCGTTCAAGGGCATGATGACCGTGGACGACTTCTCTCTCTTCTTCAACTTCCTGTTCGCCGGCATCTGCGGCATGATCATCCTGGCCTCGGTGGACTTCCTGGAGCGCAACCGGTTCCAGGCCGAGTACATCGCGCTCATCCTGGCCTCGACGACGGGCATGATGCTGATGGCCAGCAGCGTCGATCTCATCAGCATCTTCGTGGCGCTGGAGCTGCAGGCCATCTGCCTCTACGTGCTCGTTGGGTTCTCGAAGGATGTCCGTTCCAGCGAGGCGTCGCTGAAGTACCTGCTGCTGGGCGCGGTCAGCACGGCCCTCACGCTGTACGGCATGGCGTACCTGTTCGGACTGTCGGGTTCGACGCGCCTCGACGACATCGCCAGCTTCGTGACGAACGCCGGCTCGGGGACGCGCTCGGCGCTGGTGCTCGCCACCGTCTTCCTGGCCGCGGGGCTCGGGTTCAAGATGGCTGTCGTGCCGTTCCAGATGTGGGTGCCGGACGTCTATCAAGGGGCGCCGACGCCGGTCACCGCGTACCTATCGGTGGCCAGCAAGGCAGCCGGGTTCGCGGTCGTCATGCGCATCTTCGTCGTAGCCCTGGGGCACGGGCTGATCACCAGCGATTGGGCCAACATGTTCGCGGCCATCGCTGCCGTCTCGATGACATTCGGCAACCTCGCGGCGCTGATGCAGACGAACATCAAGCGCATGCTGGGCTATAGCTCGGTCGCGCAGGCCGGGACGTTCCTCATCGGGCTGGCGGCCGTCGCGGCCGAGGACCCGCAACTCCTGCTGGGCACCAGCTCCGTCATCTTCTTCCTGGGCACCTACGCCTTCACCAACCTGGGCGCCTTCATCGCCGTTATCGCTATCTCCAACAAGATCGGCTCCGACGAGATCGCGGACTACGCCGGCGTGGCGAAGCGCTCGCCGTGGCTGGCCGGCGGCCTGGCTGCCTGTCTGATCTCGCTAACCGGCATCCCGCCCACGGCGGGGTTCATCGCCAAGGTGTATGTGTTCAACGCCGCCGTGCAGGCGGACCTTATCTGGCTAGCGCTCGTGGGTGTACTGAGCAGTGTCGTCTCCGCGTATTACTACTTGCGCGTAGTTCTGAACATGTACGCGCGGGAGCCGGCGACCGAGGAGACGTTCCGGCCCAGCCCGTACCTCGGGTTCGCGATGGCGGTGGCCGTGGCCGGCCTCTTCTTCATCGGCGTCTACCCGTCGTTGCTGCTGGACGCGTCCGAGTCGGCGGCGCACGTCTTCGGCTAACGCGCCCGTTCGGGCTGAGCCCGCCGAAGCCGTCCGTCGTCTCGGGAAGGCAGCGTTATACGAAGCCCTTCGACAAGCTCAGGGCGAACGGATGACATCTCCGCTTCCCGCTCGGGCTGAGCCTGTCGAAGCCCTTCGTTCTGGGACAGGTGTTACCAGCAGAGCATTGGGATGCGCTCTAAGGCTGGGCGTTTGCCCGCCGTCCGCTGCTGCTGCTAGTCTGGCGGCATGGCCTCCCCCGGGTACGATATCCTGGTCACCGTTGACGAGCGCTTCGCCAATGACGTTGACCCCGAGTGGATCGGCCTGGTCGCCGGGCGCGCGCTGGAGAGCGAGTCAGTTCCGGCGGCCGAGTTGGGCGTGCTGGTCACGGACGACGAGACGGTGCAGCGGCTGAACCGTGACTACGCGGGCCAGGACACGGCGACGGATGTCCTCTCGTTCTCGCTGCGCGAGGGGGAGGAGTTCGTCCTTCCCCCGGAAGGACCGGACAGCGTGCTGCGGCTAGGCGAGGTGATTATCTCGCACGAGACGGCGGTGCGCCAGGCGCGCGAAGCCGGCCGGCCGCTGAAAGATGAGATCGCGCACCTCCTGGTGCACGGCGTCCTGCACCTCCTCGGCTACGACCACGCAGACCCGGAGGAGGAGCGCCGGATGCGGGCGCGGGAGCAGGCGCTGCTGGGGTTCGACGCCTGGTAGACGGGCCCCCGGGCTGCGACGTAGCTGTCTGTAACTCGGGGACGCGCACCGGTATAATGGCCTCACCGTGAGCGAAACCCCTTCGACTGCCTCCGGACAATCGGCTGCCTCCGGACAGGTTCTCTATCGCAAGTGGCGCCCCCAGTCCTTCTCTGAGGTAGCCGGGCAGGATCCTGTCACCCGCACGCTGCGCAACTCCGTGGCGTCCGGCCGCCTGTCCCACGCCTACCTGCTCTGCGGGCCGCGCGGCACGGGTAAGACCAGCCTGGGCCGGCTGCTGGCCAAGGCCGCCAACTGCGCCGCCCCGTCAGACGGGGAGCCCTGCAACAAGTGCGACTCCTGCACCGCCTTCCTGCAAGGCCGGGCCATGGACTTCATCGAGCAGGACGCGGCCAGCCACAACAGCGTCGACGACATCCGCCAGCTCCGCGAGAACGTGATCCTGACGCCGATGTCCGGCCAGCGCAAGGTGTATCTCCTGGACGAGGTACACATGCTGAGCAAGGGCGCCGAGAACGCACTGCTGAAGACGCTGGAGGAGCCGCCGCCGCACATCATCTTTGTCCTCGCTACGACCGACCCGCACAAGGTCTCGACCACGATCATCTCCCGCTGCCAGCGCTTCGACCTGCGACGCATCCCGGCATCGGCGGTGATAGCGCGGCTGGGCGAAATCTGCCAGGCCGAGGGGTTCTCTCTGGACCAGGGCTCGCTGGAAGAGATCGCCCGCAGCGCCACAGGCAGCTTACGGGATGCCATCAACGCACTGGAGCAGGTCGTCACGTACTACGGCCGCTCGCCGGCGCTCGAGCAGGTGCAAGAGGCGCTGGGCCTGAGCGCCGACGCGCGCAGCGGGCAACTGGCGCGACTGGCGCTGGCCGGTGACCTGAGTGGCGGGCTGAAGCTCATCGCCGCCGTGCGCGACGACGGCGCCGATATGCAGCAGTTCGCCAGGCAGACGGTGAAGTACCTGCGTGGGCTGATGCTGGTCAAGGCCGACGCCGCGGAGGCGCTGGACCTGCCCCGCGAGATGGCGGCCGAGGTGAAGGCGGAGGCCGCGAAGCTGGACCGGGCGGACATCATCCGCGCCCTGCGGACATTCGGCCGGGTTGACTTCCGGAACGATGCGTCCGCTTCAGGCGGATCGCTGCCACTGGAGCTGGCGCTCGTGGAGTTCGTCGCGGAGGTCGCCCAGCCGGCCTCGGCAGCTGGACGCGAGCCGGTGGCGCCGCCGAGGCCGGAGCCGCAGTTCAGCATCCCCGTGGCCGAGATGGGTCAGGTAGCGAGCACCGTGACCAGCGCAAGCATCGAGCCACCCGTCGAGGCCAATGGGGCGCAGGAGGGGGTTGCTGAGAAGCCGGAGCAAGGCACCGCGTCTGCGGGCCTCCTGGAGCAGGTGCGGCAGGCGTCCAAGGAGACGGACAAGCAGCTGTCGGCCCTCCTCAACGGCTCCTGCGAGGTGAAGTCGACGGAGGGCGACACGGTCGTCCTCGGCTTCTACCACACGTTCCACCTGGAGCGTATCGAGGCCGGGCCGTACGCCGGGCGGCTGGACGAGCTTTTCTCGGCAGCGCTGGGGAGGCCGGTCAAGGTGGCCTACGAGCACTCGCCGCGCAGCGGGCCGGCAACATCGGACCGGGCGGTGGCGGGCGGGCACCTGGTGCAGGCGGCGCGGGAGTTGGGCGCCAGGGCGATCCCCCGGCCATCACACACAGAAGGAGGCCAAGGTGGCGAACCGCGGAATGAACCCTGAACTGATGAAGCAGATCCAGCAGATGCAGGCCAAGCTGGCCGAGGCCCAGCGCAAGCTGGAGGAGATAGTCATTGAGGCCTCCGCCGGCGGCGGCGCCGTGGCGATAACGATGAACGCCCGCCCGGAACTGAAGTCGATCACCATCCAGGCCGAGGTCGTGGACCCGGATGACGTGGAGATGCTGCAGGACCTCATCCAGGCCGCCATCAACGAGGCGCTGGAGAAGGTGCGTGCCGGGCAGATGCAGCAGCTGGCCGGGCTCGCCGGCGGCCTGAACATCCCGGGCCTCAACCTTCCCGGACTGGCCGGGTAAGCCACAGTTGAACGACCCTGGCCCGGCCACGGCGGCCCCCCTGGCGCGCCTCATCGAGGAGTTTTACAAGCTGCCGGGCATCGGCCCCAAGAGCGCCCAGCGCCTTGCCTACTACCTCCTGCGTATGCCCACCGCCGAGGCGCGCTCGCTGGCGGAGGCGATCATCGAGATGAAGGAGCGGGTCACCTTCTGCTCGATCTGCCAGAACGTCACAGAGGTCGATCCGTGCCGCGTCTGCTCCGACGAGCGCCGCGATCGCAGCGTCATCTGCGTGGTGGAGGAGCCGCTGGATATCCTGGCGCTGGAGCGGACGCACGCCTATTGCGGCCTCTACCACGTGCTGCACGGCGCCATATCGCCAATGGACGGCATCGGCCCGGAGGACCTGAAGGTTGCCGAGCTGCTGAACAGGCTGCGCTCCGGCCAGGTGCAGGAGATCATCCTCGCCACCAACCCCAATCTGGAGGGAGAGGCCACGTCCATGTACCTTAGCCGCCTGCTTTCGCCGCTGGGGCCGAAAGTGACACGCTTGGCACGGGGGCTGCCCGTGGGCGGCGACCTGGAGTATGCCGACGACGTGACCCTGGCGCGGGCGCTGGAGGGCCGCCAGGAGATGCGTGGCTGATGCCGCTGAACACCCGTCTCTATAAGACAGAGGCGATCGTCCTGCGCCAGCGCCGCCTGGGTGAAGCGGACCGCATCCTGACGGTGTACACGCCGGCCCGCGGCAAGATGGACGTGAAGGCGAAAGGGGTGCGCAAGACCACCAGCCGCATGTCCGGGCATCTGCAGCCGCTCACCCGCTGCCTGCTGCAGATGGCGCAAGGCCACGACAGTGATGTCGTCACCGGGTGCGAGACGCTGGAGAGCTTCCGGGCCCTGCGTGAGGACCTGGACCGGCTGAGCCGGGCGTTCTACGCCGCCGAACTGGTTGACCGGATGACGGCGGAAGACGTGCCGGGCTACACAACCTATCGTCTGCTCCTCGACACCATACGCCGCGTGGAGCAGGCCGACGATCCTGACCTGGCGCTGCGCTACTTCGAGATGCGGCTGCTGGACCAGGCGGGCTTCCGGCCGCAATTGAGCAGTTGCGTTACCTGCCAGGCGCCGCTGCGGCCGGAGGAGAACTTCTTCGCGCCGGGGGCGGGAGGCTCCGTCTGCCGCGGCTGCGTGCCGGGCCTCGCCGGCAGCCGCGCGCTTTCGGTGAACGCGCTCAAGGTCTTGCGCCTGTTGCAGGGCGGGCCTTATAACGATGTAGCCCGTGTGCGGATGACGCCAGACCTGACCCAAGAGGTGGAGCGACACCTGCGCAGCTACATCATGGGTGTGCTGGAGCGGGATGTGAACGCGGCGGCGTTCATCGAGAAGCTACGGCGGGGCCGAATGCCACAGCCCGTTGAGGCCTGAAGATGCCGATCTACGAGTACTACTGCGAGCACTGCGACAAAGTATTCGAGGCGCTGCGTTCGATCGCGGCCTCGGCCGAGCGCTGGCCGTGCCCCGACTGCGGGCGGCCGGCGGACCGCATCATGCCAACGACAGTGGCGACGCGCTCCTTCAAGGGTGGCTGGTCGCAGCGCGTGCCGTTCCACCATGCGCCCGTGCGGGCGGGCGAGCCCAAGAAAGCGATCGCCCGGGTGACGCCGAAGGCCGCCTCCAAGCCGCGGCTGGCCGCGCGTCGTACGAAGAAGAGCGGAGGAAAGAAGGCTTAGATGCCCCTCTACGAGTATTACTGCGAGCACTGTAACGGCATATTCGAGACGATCCGGCCCATGCGCGAGGCGGCGCTCCCCGTCCCCTGCGTCCAATGCGACCGCGATAGCCAGCGCATCATGTCCAGCTTCAACGCCTTCACCTTCCGGGACGGCTATCCGCGGCGCATCCCGGACAAGGGCACGTACTGGCACATGGGCAAAGAGGTGAAGCAGCGGGCCACGCGCATGAAGGGCTGGGAGCACCCGGAGTTGGCGCAGCCGGAGCCCGTGCGGCGGCGCAGCAGGGGCGAGGTCGAGACCGTTGTCGAGAAACAGCTGGCCAAGACGTCAGACCTCAAGTACCGCGACCGCTGGGGCGTGGACGAACACGGCTTCCGGAGCATCAAGGCCAAGAAGAAGACGCCGGCGCGGAAAACGGTCGTGGGGCCTGTGGCACGGCCTCGGAAGTAGCGGGCGGCGGCCCCTAACTGCGGCGTTCCAGGATGTAGTCCGTCAGGTCGGCCAGCGTCTGCCGGTCGGCGTTGTCCGGCAGGACGGAGATGGCCTCTCGCGCGCGCCGGCAGAAGTCGCGCGCCATCCCATACGACTCCTCCAGTATCCCGGAGGCGCGCACCATCTCCACCGCCTGGTGCAGGCGGTCCGGGGTTGGCCGCGAGAAGTACTTTTGCACCGGGTTGGACTTCGGCTGACGCTCCATGAGCAGAAAAGACGGAAGTGTCAGCGTGCCCTGCATGAGGTCGCTGCCGACCGGCTTCCCCATCTGTTCCTCGTCGCCGGTGAAATCCAGGATGTCATCGACGATCTGGAAGGCCATGCCCAGGCTGTGACCGTACTCGCGGAAAGCGTCCACCCACGGCTCCGGTGCCCGGCCCACGATGGCCCCGCCTTCGCAGGCCGTGGCGAAGAGGGACGCGGTCTTGCCGCCGATGCGGTG
>JBGQEU010000007.1:0-13644 GCA_041496525.1 Dehalococcoidia bacterium | reverse complement strand
TGGAACATCCAGATACCAGGCATAATTGGTTTGACTGCTAGCACGGCGCGCGGTCTCGGTCAGGTTGGCGCTGGTGACAATCACACGGAAGCGGTCGTAACGGCCCAGGATGTAGAACTTGCTATGGATTGTTCTCTTGGGTAGCAGAATGCGGAGGCCCCCGGCCTCAACCTCCGCTGCAAGTCGCTCGGTAACAGCGGGATCCGTCTGCGTCAGGTCGTCTTTCAGTTGTTTGGAATCAACGTTATCTCCAACAAGAAGCTCGATACGTGCGAAGCCCCGGTTGTCCAGGAAATCAAGGAGCAGTGACGCGGAGCTGACATAGGAGACGGCGCGCATCTCCGTAAAGCCCTCAAACAGGGCGTCAAAGTCCCGCTGGCGCGAGATGATGACAGTCTGGACTGTGACATCATCCCATTCCAGCGATAACGGAGCCTGCGCCAGAGTACCCGTCATTAGCGTGGCAGCATATCGGAGATCAGCAATGCACCTTTGTGGCGATGACCATGACCGGCGGTCAGTGCAAGTCCCAGCCTATGAGTCCGATTGGGATCCCTGTCAACTGTCCCATGTCACTTATCACCGCTATAATTCCCCTCAGCATGAACTACGACTGTGATGTCGCCGTCGTGGGCGCCGGCCCCGCCGGCTCGCGCACCGCCCGCGACGCCGCCGCGGGCGGCCTACGCGTGAAGCTGCTGGAGGAGCACCGCGCCATCGGCGTCCCCTCCCACTGCTCCGGCCTCATCAGCCTCCGTACGCTGAAGGAGGCCGGTATCGGTGAGGAGGCGATTATCAACCGCATCACCGGCGCCTTCGTCCACACTCAGAACGGCAGCGAAGTCGGCCTCGCCGGCGCCGGCACCCGCGCCGTCGCCATCGACCGGGTGCACTGGGACGAGACGCTGTGCGAACAGGCCCAGGCCGCCGGCGCCGATCTCGTCCGCGCCCGCCTCGTCCACGTCGAGCGAGAGAACGGCGGCGTCCGCCTGCACACGCAGACGGACGGCCGCGAAGGGACGCTCACGGCCCGTCTCGTCGTTGGCGCCGATGGTACGCACTCGCGCGTGGCCCGCAGCCTCGGCCTGCCCGGCCCCCGGGAGAAGGTGTACTGTCTGGGAATCGAGGGCCGCCTCCAGACCTCGCGCGAGGACTTCGTGCACGTCTTCGTGGGGCAGGAGCTGGCCCCCGGCTGGTTCGGCTGGATCATCCCCACCGGCGAGGGACGCGCCCGCCTCGGCATCGGCTCCCAGAACGGCCGCAAGCCGATCGAGTGCTACCGCCGCCTCCAGGACGCCTTCCACCGCCTCTTCGCCGGGCTGGAACCCTGCCGGTTCTACGGCGGCACGATCCCCCTCGACTTCGCTCCCCGCTCCTATGCCGATAACGTCCTCCTCGTCGGCGATGCCGCCGGCCAGGTGAAGCCGTTCTCCGGCGGCGGCATCTACACCGGCCTCGTCGCCGCCCGGCACGCCGCCGCCGCCATCGCTTCCGCCTTTGCCGCCGGCGACTTCGCGGCCCGCCACCTCGCCCGCTACGAGCGCTCCTGGAAGAAGGAGATCGGCCGCGAACTGCTGCGCAGCCTCCGCATCCGCCATTTCGGTCTCGCCCTGACGGACAGTCAGGTGGAGCACATCGTGGACGCCCTCCGCCACCAGCGTCTGCAGGCGCTCGCCGCCCGTCATGGCGATATCGATTACCCGTCGCGGGTCCTTCTCCGCCTGGCCCGTTCCGCCCCGGCGCTGGGGTTGCTGGCCTGGGCCGGCCTCCATCGCCCGGCCGCCGCCTGGAACCTGCTGCGCGCTCACCTGCCGTTCGCCACATAGGCTGCACCCACCCCGGGGCCGGTCTCGGGCTCAGCATGATATAATCCACGCTCAGATGGCCGCTTCCGGACAGGTCGCCAGCCCCCCTCACACCCCGCCCGCGCCGCTACCCTACGCCAGCGTCCAGCTCCGCGTCGTCGCCGCCGTTTTGGACCTCATCGTGGCCGCCTCCGCGTTCCTCTTCTTCGCGGCGGCCGCCGCCCTTCAGGTCCTCATCCGCACGGACTGGGGCGCCTCCGATATCTCCGATAACCAGACCTGGACAGCCGTCGCTATCATCGCCGGCTTCTTCGTTTGCCTGCCCCTCTTCTTCGCCGCCCTCTGGGCCTGGCGCGGCCAGAGCGTCGGTCAGATGGCCGTCCGCATCATCGTCACGGACCGCGACGGCTACCGCCTGTCCTTCCGCCGCGCCCTCCTGCGCACGGTCCTCTGGCCCCTCAGCTTTATCCCCGTTGGCCTCGGCCTCGCCACTATCTTCTTCGACGACGAGTCCCGCGCCCTCCACGACATGCTGGCCGGCACCGTCGTCCGCGAGTATCCGTGACCCCCAAGGCCGCCCTGCGGACCGCGTCACGGTGGCTCATCGGCTTCCTCCTTACCGTCGTCCTGGCGGCCTTCTTCCTGGCCGTCACCGGCGTCCAGATAACCTCCGAGGCCACCGCTCAGCGAGTGATCAGGCGCACTGTCGCCGTCGTCACAAACGTCGATCTCATCCTCCCCCGGGCGGAAACGGAACTGCACAAGGCCGCCGCACAAGGCCAGGAAGACCCGGTGCGCGTGCCCGGCTTTCCCATTCCCGTCGATATCCCGCGTTCGGAGGCCGCCGCCATCCAGGGCCAGGCCCTGCGCGACCGCCTCCTGGACGCCTCCGCCCGCCTCATCTATGACCAAGGGATGTCCGTCTGGGCCCAGAACGACCCGCAGGGTGAACAGCGCATCGAGGACGTGTCCTCGGCCGGGGCCCTCTACCACGCCGTCGGGCTGGTGCGCGGCTCTACGCACACGGCCCTCGTCATCGTGGCCGTCCTCCTCGGGCTGCTCGCCCTGGGCCTCGCCCTCCTCCTGCTCATCGGCCTCCGCCTGCAGACCCAGCTCATCGTCCTGGGCGTCGTCATCGCCATCGCCGCTCTGCCATCGCTGGCCGGCGCCGTCGCCCTGCGCTTCGCGCTGCGCACCGCCGGTTCCGATTCCGATCCCTTCGTCAGCGGCCTCATGAACGTCGGCGTCGATAGCACCTGGGTGCCGATCCGCAACTTCCTCACGCTCAGCATCCTCGGCTTCGCCGTCATAGCCGCCGGCGCCGGCCTCCTCTGGTGGCAGTCCCGCGCCGGCCCCGCCGGAGAGGCCACCGCGTTAGACACGGCGCCCTGACCCGAACGTATAATCAACTAGACCATGCAAATAGTAGATTGGCCGGGCCGGCGCCGGTGCCTGATCCGTTGCGGCGCCATAGTGGTCCTTCTGGTGGCTCTTCTCCCCAGCATCGCCTACCTGGGCCACTGGCCCCTGGGGCCAAGCGACGACCACCACTTCCACACGCCTGCCGAAGCCGAAGCGCACGCCACTCACTGCCACACTACTGCCTCCCAGTGCACCGGCGAAGCGGCCACCACCGGTACCTTCTGGTTCGGCGATGACGCCTCGCCCATCCCGGCCGACGGCCAGCTGCGGCAGATCGAACTGGGCCAACGCGAGCCCGCCCAGGAGCCCAGCGTCCCCATCGACACGCCTCCTCCGCGCTTCGCTTGAGTGTTCCCGAAGCGACCCCTTTCCGGGGCAGGCACAAGCCTGACCGTGAATGTTTGCGAAGGAGTAGTAAGTGCGAATTCTCATATTGTTGCTCGCACTGGCGAGCCCTTTAGTCCTCGTAGCGCTGGCCTCGGCGCACGCTGCACCGGAGCGCTTCGACCCGGCGCCCGGGGCGGTGCTGCAAGCGACGCCGCAGCAGGTGGACGGCTGGTTCATCCAGGACGTGCGGCGCCAGGCGGACGCATCGTTCATCAAGGTGCTGGACGCCGACGGGATGCAAGTGGACAACAAGTCGCCCGTAGTGGACGACATGAACCGCCGCCACATGTCGGTGAAGCTGGAAAGCGGCCTGGGGGCCGGGCGCTACATGGTCGCGTGGCAAACCCTATCGGACGAGGACGACGAGCTGGACGGCGGCTGCTTCTGGTTCTTCGTGGGCCAGACGGCGGCGGACCAGGCGCACGAAGAGAAGCTGCGCATCAACGCGCCGGACGGCTGTCCCATCAACCTGCAGGAGGCGAGCGCCCTTTTCACCAAGCCGGACATGGCGTCCGCCACCATCAAGATGGACGTTCCGGCCGAGGTGAACAGCCCGGACCTGACCGTGAACTTTTCTACAGAGGGTGTCACCATCCGGCCGCCGACCGGCAGCGGGAAGGACCCCACGTTCGGCCACTACCACATCTACCTTGACCAGATACCCGTCCTTCAGCACAGCCACGGGCCCAACCCGACGGGCGGGGGCATGGCCGGCATGGCCAGCGCCACTCCGAGTGCGGACTATAGCAAGGACATCATGGTGCCAAGCGACTCCTACACCCTTAAGGACCTGCCATCCGGCCATCATGTGTTGTCGGCGGCGCTGTTCTACGACGACCACACGCCCTTCGACCCGCCGGTCATGACGTCCGTGGCATTCACGGTCAAGGGCGCCCAAAGCGACGGTGGAGGCGGCGGTGGCACGGATACTGCCACGGTGGTCATCATCGCAATCGCGGCCGGCGTGGCCGGCGGCGCCGCGGGGTTGCTCCTGGGAAGGCGGTTCGCTGGGTGACCTGGCCCCGGCGCGGCCCCGGGCTGGACTCCGGCTGGAACAAGGAATAATGCCCGCGCGCCTGGTCTTTCTGCACTTCGGCAACATGAGCAGCCTGGGCATCGCCATCAGCATCGCCGCCATCTTCGTGGCCATCTTCATGTTCAGCTTCGCTTTCGGCACCTTACCGAAAGGGGGAAGGCGGTTCAGCCGCCGGTGGGCGCGCACCTGGCTGCGGGCCTCGCTCCCCCGCCTGGCCGTCGCCACCGCCTTCTCCGTCGCCGTGTATGTGGCCTCCACCCTCTCCTCCGGCGGCAGCAGCGGAACCGCCGACAACACCGCTTCCGGCGGTTCCGCTGCCTGCGCCCGCGGCATCCCCGCCCTGAGCAGCGAACCCCTCACCGCCGACCGCATGCAGCAGTCTATCGACGACCTCCGGGGTACAGCTTTTGCGGCCACCGCCGGCGACCTGGATGGCGCCCGGGCTCACTTCTTCGGCCCGGCCCACAACCTCACGCACGACATCGACCCGCCGCTGCGCGCGGTCAACCCGCAGCTGGCCACGCAGCTCTGCAACACCGTCCTGGCCCTGGAGACCCACCTGCTCGAGCAGAAAGTTGCGCCCACACTCGCCTCTGAGGCCCAGACCAGCGCCGACCTCGTTACCCGCGCCGCGGCGGCTTTGGGGCTGGCCAAGTGACACCGCGGCGGCCGGGCTTCCGCTCCTTTCTGACCCTCGCCTGCCTCATCGCTGTCGCGGCCGCCTTTGCCCTGTCCACCTTCGCTCCACGTGCCGCCGAGGCCCACGCCACCCTGGTCCGATCCGATCCTCCCGTAAACGCCCGCCTGCCGGACCCGCCGGCGACCGTCACCGGCTTCTTCAGCGAATCCCTGGACACGCGCCTCTCGTCCCTCCACGTCTTGGACGGCAAGGGCGACCGCGTGGACGCCGGCGAGACCAGCTTCGGGCCGGACCCCAAGCAGATGTCGGTCGCCGTCACCCCCCAGCTGCCGCCCGGCTTCTATACCGCCGTCTGGGAGACCCTCTCCAGCACCGACGGCCACCTCCTCAAGGGCTCTTTCCCCTTCACCGTCCTCAATCCGGACGGCTCGGAGCCGTCCGGCCCCCGGTTCGCGGGCGAGGCCGGGTACAGCGGCGGCGGGCCCAAGTGGGAGAACGTGGTCACCAAGTGGGCCGGCCTGGTGGCCGCCGCCCTCCTCGCCGGCAGCCTGGCCTTCGTCATCTGGATCGCCCGGCCCGCATCCAAAGGCCTGGGCGACCCGTGGAAGAAGCGCGCCCGCGACGCCGCCCGCCATCACCTGGCCTGGCTGGCCTGGCCGGCGATCGGCGTCCTTGCCCTCGTCGGCGCCGCCGAGCTACTCCTCCAGACCCGCCAGCTCGGGGGCCTCAGCTACATCGACGATGTCCTGCGCAACGATTGGGGCACACGCTGGGTCCAGCGCCAGCTCGTCCTCGTCGCCATTGCCGGCGCCTTCTTCCTTGGCGCCCGCCTCTGGCGCGCGGGCCGCGACCGCCTCAGCGAGTCCGCCCTCTGGGTGGCCCAGGCCGGCGGCCTCGGCTACCTGTTGCTCGTCGCCACAACCAGCCATGGCTCGTCCGTCCCCGGCTCCTTCTGGGCCGTCGCCGCCGACTTCGCCCACCTCGTGGCCAGCTCCGTCTGGATAGGCATGCTGGCCCAGCTCGCCCTCTTCCTGGTGTGGACCGGCGGCGCCGTCCCCCAGGCGGACCGCCCCGCTCTCCAGGCCCCTCACTTGCAGCGCTTCTCGGCCATCGCCGCCACCAGCGTCGTCGTCCTCCTGGCCAGCGGCGCCGTCAACGGCCTCACCCAGATCCCGGTACCGGAGGCCATGTTCGATACCGCCTACGGGCGCGCGCTGACGGTGAAGCTAGGGGTAATGGCGGCGCTCCTGGTAGTAGCGGCCGTCAACGCCTTCTACCTGCGTCCGCGCCTTGTCCAGGAGGGGGGAGAGAGCGCCGAAAGGCTAAGCCGCCGTCTTTCGCTCGTCCTGGGGGCGGAGATCGGCCTGGGGCTGGCCGTACTCGTGGCCGCCGCCGTCCTCGTCCAGTACCCGACGTCTCGCCAGGACCGCGACGCCGAGGCCAACATCCAGACCTCCGCCCAAGCCGTGGTCGGGTTCGAGGATATCCAGCCCGCCGGCGACGTCAGCGTCAACCTCAGCATCGCGCCCAACGTCGTCGGCACCGATTCCTTCCGCGTCTTCCTCTTCCCGGCAGCGGGCGGTCAGATTGGAGAGGTGCAACGCGTCCGCCTGCGCTTCAAGCCGCCGGACATCACGCAGGGCGAATCTCAGATCATCGCGGACCCGGCCGGGCTCAACGCCTACAAGGCCATCGGTCCGTTCTTCTCCCAGCCCGGCCGCTGGGAGGTACAGGTGGACCTGCGGCGTGTCGAAAAAAACGATGTGACGGCCGTGTTCCGGCTGGACGTTGCCGGTACGGGCGCGGCAACTGGCGGAGGCCGCTTCACTTTGCCCCTGGTGGCCGGCAGCTGGGCCACCGTCGGTGCGGTAGGGATGCTGCTGGCCGCGCTGCTGGCGGCGGTCTGGGCCACCCAGTGGCCGGAGCTGCCCGCGCCCATGCTACGTCCCCTGCGCGTGGGATCCGGCGCCGTCCTGGTGATCGGCGTGGCCTTCCTGGCTGTCAGCCTCCTGCCGGCCGGCAAGACCACCGGGGAAAACCCCATCGAGGCCAGCGGCGGCTCAATTGCCATCGGCCGGTCCCTCTACGCCCAGAACTGCACCCAGTGCCACGGCGTCAACGGCGATGGCAAGGGGCAACTGGCCCCCGGCCTCACGATCCCCCCGGCGGACTTCCGCATCCATATCCCTTATCACACGGACAAGTTCTTCTTCCAGGTAATCGGCAACGGGCTGGGCGATGTCATGCCGGGCTTCGCCAGCCAGCTCACGGAGGACGAGCGGTGGCATCTGATAAACTTTCTGAAGTCGGAGTTCGGTATCGATGCTTCACCAGCCGGCCAGTGACACCCTCGTGCTCGCCAGCCGGCGCTCCCGCCGGCCGCGCCGGGCGGCCTACCAGGGCGCGCGACTGCCAGACTGGGTCTGGGGCCTCGGCCTGGGCGTCCTCGTACTGCTGGCCGTCGGCGGCTACTTCCTCCTCACCAGCGTCACAGGCGGCGGCGGCGGCGCCTGCGATACGGCGCTCCTTCCTCTCGGTGTCAGCGATGTCTCAGCGAAGACATTCATCCAGGAGGACGCCGACCTGGGGAAGGTCATCGACATGCTGAACCGCGGCGACAAGAACGCCGCCGAGTCCGCTTTCTACGGCCCCGTCCACAACTTCACCCACAACGTGGATCCGTCTGTCCGCCAGAAGAACGACCAGCTGGCCAAAGACATCTGTCAGGCCGTCCTCAAAATAGAAGACGACCTGGCGTTCAATGCCACGACCCAGCAGGCGTCCGCCTCACTTCAGCGCGTCCGCGACCTCCTGCGCGACGCCGCCGAGGCCATCGGCTACCCGCGCCCCGGCTAGCCGCGATGCCCGCCGCTGGACACTCACCGCCCGGCAGGCGTATATAGACCATTAATCCATCATGGCTCCAGGCCCGCGATTGGGGGTTACATCGAGATGCCAGGTCAGCTAGAGGGCAGAACGGCCATTGTCACCGGCGCCAGCCGCGGCATCGGCAAGGAGATCGCTGTGCTCTTCGCCCGCGAGGGCGCCCGCGTCGCCGTCGCCGCCCGCACCGAGCACAAGGGCGAGCACGAGCTCGCCGGCAGCATCGACGAGACGGTGGCCGAGATCAGGGCCGGGGGTGGACAGGCCATCAGCATCCGCTGCGACGTTTCGCGCCTGGACGACATCGAGCGGCTGGTGGAGACGGCGCGCAAGGAGTTCGGGCCGGTGGACGTGCTGGTGAACAACGCCGCGCTCACCTACTTCATCCCGGTCCAGGATTTCCCCCTGCGCCGCTGGCAGAAGATGCTGGCGGTAGACCTGACAGCGCCCTTCCTCCTCATCCAGGCCGTCCTCCCCGATATGCTCGCCGCCGGCCGCGGCCACATCATCAACATCTCCTCCCGCGCCGCCATCCACCCGCAGGGCCCGCCCTACGCGGTCGAGGGCCGGGGAGGCACCGTATACGGCATGGTGAAGGCCGGCCTGGAGCGCCTCACCACCGGCCTCGCCCACGAGCTGTTCGGCACCGGCATCGCCGTCAACGTGCTCTCGCCGGACAGCGTCGTCGCCACGCCGGGCGTCCTCTACCACCGCCTCATCCCCAGCGCCGACGACCCGCGCGCCGAGCCCGTAGAGTACATGGCGAAGGCTGTGCTCTTCCTGGCCGGCTGCGACCCGAAGGTGCACACAGGGCTCGTGACGTACAGTCAGCAGCTGCTGAAGCAGCAGGGGCTGCTGTAGGTCCAGCATGCCGCGCCCTGGGCTGGCGGTCGCCCGTGGGGCGTGAGTGCGGACTCGAGGGCCGCGGGGTATCAGGGGCTTGAGCACGAACACCAGGCTGATCGCCGCCATCGCTGTTCTGGCGATCGCCGCTTCCGCCTGGGCGCTGGTGAGCGGTGTCGTGGCCGGACGCGCGCCCGCACAAGAGGACGTCCGCACCGCGCTCTCACAGACGCCGCCTCCATTGGCAGTGGCCCCCACGTCAGCACCGAGACCAACGCCGGCGCCGACCCCGGCTTACGCGCTCCCAACACACCTGATCATCCCCGCCATCGGCGTCGACGCGCCCCTCGTCCCCCTCGGCCTGGACGCCAGCGCCATCCCGGAAGTGCCGGCCACCGGATCAGACGCCGGCTGGTATGACTTCTCCGCCCGCCCGGGGCAAGGCAGCAACGTTGTCCTCGGGGGCCATCTCCAGCTACACCAGGTGCCGGCCGTCTTCTGGAACCTGGACGAGCTGCAGCCGGGTGACCTCATACAGATCACCACCGAATCCGGACGGCAATTCGCTTACAAGGTGACAACTCGCAGCTCGGTGAGCTCCACGGATCCGGACTCCGTGAAGGTCATCTATCCCACCAGCCACGAAATGCTGACGCTGATCACCTGCGGTGGCACGTGGATAGCCAACCCGGCCCAGACCTTCGGGGGCAACTACTCGCTCCGCACGGTGGTCCAGGCCGTGCCGGTAGCGTCAGGCCTCGGCGCTAGCCCAGCCGCTCGATGATCGTGGCCGTGCCCAGGCCGCCGCCACAGCACATTAGCTGCATCCCGTAGCGGCCGCCCGTGCGCTCCAGCTCGTGCAGCAGCGTCGTCATCAGCCGCGCGCCCGTCGCGCCCAGCGGGTGCCCCAGCGCGATGGCGCCGCCGTTTACGTTCACCCTGCTCATGTCCGGGCGAACCTCGCGCTTCCAGGCCAGGATCACAGCCGCAAACGCCTCGTTGATCTCGATCAGGTCGATGTCCTTCAGCGCCACTCCCGCGTGCTTCAGCACCTTCGGCGTCGCCGTGATCGGGCCGGTCAGCATCAGCACCGGATCGGAGCCGACGACGGCCTGCCCGATGATCCGCGCTCGCGGTTTGATCCCCAGCTCCTCCGCCTTCTCCCGCGCCATCAACAACACCGCCGCGGCGCCGTCCGTGATCTGCGACGAGTTGCCCGCGTGGTGGATGCCGTCCGCCCGGAACGAAGGCTGCAGGGTCGCCAGCTTCTCCAGCGATGTGTCGCGGATGCCTTCGTCCGACTTGATCGTCGCCGGCAGCCCCTCCAGCTTCACGTCCACCGGCAGTATCTCACGGTCGAAGCGGCCCTCGTCCCGGGCCCCCTTGGCCTTCTCGTAGCTCCCCAACGCCCACTCGTCCGCCTCCTGCCGCGTGATCCCCCACTTCTTGGCGATCTCCTCGGCCGAGATACCCTGGGGGGTCAGCGGGTACTTGGCCATCAGCTCCGGCTGAAACGGCACGCCCGGGCCCTGCATGATGTTCACGCCCAGCGGCACCCGGGACATCGACTCCACGCCGCCGCCGATCGTGATGTCGCATGTCCCCGCCTGGATCAGGTTGGCGGCGAAGTGGATCGCCTGCTGGCTGGAGCCGCACTGGCGGTCGACGCTCGTCGCAGGCACCTCGTACGGGAAATCCGCCGTCAGCAGGACATTCCTGGCGACGTTCGCCCCCTGCTCGCCGACCTGGTCCACGCACCCGAACACGACGTCCTCGACCATCGAGGACTCAATGCCCGCGCGCCTCACGACTTCATTCAGGACGAGTGCGCCCAGGTTGTTGGGGTGGATGCCGGACAGCACTCCGCCGCGGCGGCCCATGGGCGTACGTACCGCCGCTACGATCACGACTTCTCTCACAGATGGCCTCCTTCTGGTTAGCTCTAGTAATCGTACGGTTCTCGTCAGCTTTTGCCAACTTCAGCTCTGGCAGACGCAGGCTGTGGCTAGCCCGCGTGGGTCGCAGCCTGTGGCTCCACCAGGGAGAGATACGCCTCTTCTTCCTGGGAGAAGTGCAGCCGCAGGATGGCGTACAGGCCGTACAGCACCCGCCGCAGCTCCGGCAGGTCCTGGGCTTCCGGTCCATCCGGCTCCATGTCCTCCACCAGCTCCCCGAGCACGCGCGCCAGGTGCATGATCTCCACATGCGCTCGCACCATTGTGACTGTCGGATCGTCGCCGCCCAGGATCCGCGCCACCGCCGGGTAGAGAGACCCCTCTTCCGCCTGTTCGTGCGGTATCAGCTCGTCCTTGAGGAACGTGTCCACGATACGAAGCTGCACCTGGGCCTCGGCCGGTCCGAGCGCGTCCAGCCGGTCGGCCACTGTCCGCAACTGATCAAGAAACGGCAGCAGCTCAGAGTGCTCGGCGCGGAACCGCTCGGCGATGTGCGCCGCCGGCCCACCGCTTACGCTGGTGGCCGTGTAGCCGCCCAACGCCCGCAGCGCATTCAGGATTACGGCCGCGTCGATCGCTTCCTGCAAGAAGGCGCCGCCGACTGGAGGTAGATATCCGAGCCCCGCCGCGACCATGGCGGCCAGCGAGAGGCCCATGCCGGCTCCCGCGCTCTGCAGCGCGATCCCGCGCGCCCGCTGCGCGATGCGCTTGGCCTCCGCCAGCCTCTCCAGCCGGTCGACCACGAGGACGATGTCCGCCGCTTCCGACGAGGCGGTCGCGCCGCGGGCCCCCATGGCCACGCCGACGTCCGCGGCGGCCAGCGCCGGCGCATCGTTGATCCCATCGCCAACCATGACCGTCGTCCCGTGGGCCGACTCCTCGCGCACGACCTCCACCTTCTCCGCCGGAGTCCGTTCTGCCAGCACGGCGTCGAGACCCAGGGCACCGGCCACAGTCTCCGCCACCTCTGCCCGGTCGCCGGTCACCATCACCACCCGCCGTATCCCGCTGCGGCGCAGGATCCTCACCGTGCGGGCGGTATCCGGCCGGATGGGGTCCTCCAGCACCAGTGCACCGGCCAGCTGGCCATCTATCGAGACAAACATGTTGGCAAAGCCGTCAAAGCTGAGACGCCGCTTCAAGCGCCGCGCCCAGACCGGCATGTGCTGGCCGGGCGCCACCCACTCCAGCCTGCCCACCGCCGCGCGGCGGCCGTCGACAAGGCCCCGCACGCCGTGCCCGGTCTCCTCTACAACGTCAGCCGGGAACGAGAGCTCCAGGCCCCGCTCGTGCGCCGCTCTCACCACAGCGCCGGCCAGGACGTGCGGCGACATCTGCTCCAGCGAAGCAACGAGACGCAGCAGTTCATCCCGCGACGCGAAATCCGGCGCCTCGACGGCAGTCACGGTGGGCCGTCCCGCTGTGAGGGTGCCCGTCTTGTCGAATAGCAGAACGTTAGCCTCCGCCAGCTTTTCCAGGGCAGCGCCGCTCTTCATCATGATGCCGCGCCGCGCCGCCCGGGAGATCCCGGAGACGATGGCGATGGGGACGGCGAGAATGAGCGGGCACGGCGTCGCGACCACGACCACGGCCAGCGCCCGCACCTCGTCCCCGGAGACCGCCCAGGCCAGGCCCGCCATGCCCAGCGCCAGCGGCACCAGAACCACCGCGTAGCGGTCGGCCAGGCGGACCGACGGGGCGCGCGCTTCCTGCGCTTCCCGCACCAGCCGGATGATCCCCGCATACGTACTCTCCGCCGCAGTCGTCACTGCCCGCAAATCGAACTGGGAACCCGCGTTGACGGCGCCGCTGCTTACCTGTTCGCCGGCCGCCCTTTCCACCGGCGCCGCCTCACCCGTGAGCGCGGACTCGTCCAGGACAGCCACGCCGGCGGCGATCACGCCGTCCACCGCCACAACCTCACCCGGCTTGACCAGCAGCCGGTCGCCCGGGCGCACCGCTTCGATGGGCACGGCCGCTATCGCGCCGTCCTCGTATCGATGCACTGCCCGGGGCGCCCGTTCCAGCAGCGCCCGCAGCTCGCGCCGCGCCCTGGCGTTGGCGTAGTCATCCAGTGTCCAGCCGGTGCCCAGCATCACCGCGATGACCGCCCCGGCCAGGTACTCGCCCAGCACCAGAGCCCCCCCGATGGCGAGGAGGGCGATGACATCCACGCCCGGCCTTCGCGCGATCAGGTCCCGCACCACGTACGCGGCAAGCGGGATAAGGCCGGCGACCGCAGCGAACCCCCAGGCGATGTTCGCCAGGCCATCTGCACCGGCGATCCACCCTGCGGTCCCGGCCGCCAGCCCAGCAGCGGCCAGCGCCAGGACCAGCATCTTCGTGTTGCGGAGCGTCAGGGCCGGCGGTGTGCCGGCGCCCGCCTCTGCCCGGCTGTCCTGGAGGGCTGCCTCGCTCACGCGCCCATCATAGAACACCGGGGTACGGTCACGCCCGCACGTCTGGCCGTGCCTGCCCGCCGCAGGAGGGAGTCCGACGAAAGGCTTCGACAAGCTCAGCCGGAACGGCAGCGGAGGCGTTGTCCGTTCGCCCTGAGCCAGCCGAAGCCTGTCCTGAGCCGGGTCGAAGGGGGCTTCGTCCACCCACCCCCGAACACGGAGGGCTTCGACAAGCTCAGCCCGAACGGGGCTAGCGCGGGTTGTCCGTGAAGTC
>JBGQEU010000006.1:0-13791 GCA_041496525.1 Dehalococcoidia bacterium | reverse complement strand
CCGCCGGCATCGCGGAGGTGCACTACGCCGCCGGCGACCCCGACCCGAACGTGGACGGCGGCGGCCGCCGGGCCCTGGAGGCGGCCGGCATCCGCGCCGTGGCGGGCGAGGGTGAGGCCGAGGCGCGGCGCCTGAACGAGGCGTTCTTCAAGCACCGGACGCTGGGCATGCCGTTCGTCATCGCCAAGTTCGCCGCTTCGCTGGACGGGCGTATCGCCGCCGCCTCGGGCGACTCGCGCTGGGTCTCCGGGCCGGAGACGCGGCGCTGGGCACACCAACTGCGCACGCGCATCGACGCCATCGTCGTCGGCTCCTCCACCGTCATCATCGACGACCCGCTCCTGACCGCCCGGCCGGATGACCGCGACGCGGAGCGGCAGCCGCTGCGCGTCGTCCTGGACACCCGGGGCCGGACCCCGCCCATGGCACGCGTCTTCACACCCGCGTCCGCCTCAGGGGCAGGGCCGGCCGGGACGCTGGTGGCTACCGTCGCCGATTCGCCGGCGGCCTGGCGGGCGGCGCTGCAGGCACAGGGGGCCGAGGTAGTGATCTTCCCGCGCCTGGGCGACCACGTGGACCTCTTCGCAGTGCTGAAGGAATTGGCCCGGCGCGACATCCTCTCGGCGCTCGTCGAGGGCGGCGGCGTCGTCCTGGGGTCGTTCTTCGACCAATCGCTGGTGGACAAGGTGCACGCCGTCATCGCCCCGATCATCATCGGCGCTGCCGATGCCCCGGCCGCCGTGGCCGGCAAGGGCGCCTACCGGATGGCGGACGCCCTGCGTCTGCGAGACGTGACTGTCGAACGCCTGGGGGAGGACATCCTGGTCACCGGCTATCCGGCGGGCGGGCGGGCGGAGACGTAGAAGCACTCCGCAGAGTGTCCGGCGCGCAGCGTCTTGTCTCCCTACCACGCCGCCGCTATCATCGCCTGACAGACCGGCTCTTTGACCCCGGAACCTCCCAGCGATAACCTGTAGCTCGCCCGGCGTATAGCAAGGAGCTTTCCGTCCAGATGGCCGCCAAACCCGTGCCTCTAGCGTCCCACCAGATCAGCGAAGTCGCGGACGTCTTGGCTCGCGCCTTCTACGACGACCCCTTCTACATGTTCGTCCTCCCGGAGGATGACGAGCGCTCGCGTCTCTTGCGCTGGTTTATGGAGGGTGGCGCGCGGTTCTCTGTGATGTTCGGCGCAGCTTACACCACGGACGGGCAGGTAGAGGGGGCCGCGGCGTGGCTGACGCCGGGCAACATGGAGTTCACCCCGGAGCGGATGGCGAAGGCGGGATTGACATCTCTGATCGAACGGGTCGGCGCGGAAGCCTTCGGTCGCTTCATGTCGTTGATCGGCTACCTGCAGCCGCTTCACGATCGGGATGTCCCGCCCGACCACTATCACCTCATGATCCTCGGTGTTGACCCGGCTCGCCAGGCCCACGGAGTGGGCAGCGGTCTCATTCAACCGATCCTGGCCAGGGCAGACGTGGAGCGGCTGCATTGCTATTTGGAGACGGCGAAGGAGATAAACCTCACCTTCTACCGCAAGCACGGCTTCGAAGTCGTCGTCGAGGACGTATTTCCGAACGGCGGCCCGCGCTTCTGGACCATGAGGCGGGAGCCGCAGGCTGGCTAGCCTCACCCGTTTTGGCCTGCACCTGAGCCCAGCTGTGCCCGACTTCCTCCGCCACTACGCCAGGCAGGAGTACCTGACTCCCGGCGCCGCCGAGACCGTCGAGATGATCGCGGAGGCCGTGCAGCCGGGGGAGCAGTCCCTGCTGCTGGACGTGGCGTGCGGCAAGGGCGAGGCGGCGGCCACGCTGGCCGGGCGCTTCGCCTGCCGCGTCCTGGCCGTGGACCTCTACGACCCGTTCATCCATTACGCGGCCGCCAAGGCCTGGTTCTTCAACCTGCGCGACCTCGTCACCGTGGTCCGCGCCGATGGCAAGCAGCTGCCGGTCCGCGACGGCGCCTTCGATGCCGCCTACTGCATCGGCGCGCCATCGATCGTCGGCATGAAGCACTGCCTCCGTGAGCTCGCCCGCGCGGTCAAACCCGACGGCCACGTCGTGGTCTCCGACATCGTCTGGCGGACGAAGCCCCCGCAGCCGTTGGGCAGCGAATGGCGCTGGCTGGCGTACAGCGAGCCTAAGCTCTCGGCACAGGAGTACGCAGCACTGGTGGAGTCGGCAGGGCTTCGCGTCGAACGGACGCACGTCCATCCGCGTTCTGCCTGGGAGGAGTACTGGCGGCCGATGCTGGAGGTCGCTCAGGAGGCGAAGACCGCTCAGCCGGCGGACATCGCCTTCGCCGACGACATCGAGAGTGGCGACGCCCTCGAGCGCCGCGCCGTCGACGCTTTCATCGACTACGCCACTTTCGTCGCCCGCAAACCCTGAGGAAGCCCGACGCCCTGAGCTTATCGCCGCCATCTCCGTTCGCCCTGAGCCTGTCGAAGGGCTTCGACGATATCTCTCCTGCGGCGCAGCCCAAACGGGCGGCAGGCTCGGCCCGTAATGGATGAGATAGGGCTAGGCGACCGCAGCCGGGCGCTCAGTCACTGCGGAGCGAGCGCAGGAGGTTGGCAGTCTCGATGGCCGCCGCCACGGCGTCGAAGCCCTTGTTCCCTTGTGTGCCGCCGGAGCGTTCCATCGCCTGCTCCTCGATATCGCAAGTGAGGACCCCGAAGTGGCACGGAATGCCGGTGTCCAGAGCGACGCGCTGAATCCCGGCGGCGGCCTGCGTGGCGACGTGTGTGTAGTGGTCCGTCTCATGGCGGATCACCGCGCCCAGGCAGACGATGGCGTCGTAGCGGCCGGTCTCCGCGAGACGCTTGGCCACAACCGGCAGTTCGAACGAGCCGGGAACCCAGAAGACATCGCACCGCCGGACGCCGTGCCGCTTCGCGGCCTCCTCCCCCCCGGCCAGCAACCGCGAGGTGACGGCCTGATTGAAGCGGGCGACGACGATGGCGAGGGACAGTGGGGAGCCATCGAGATCCGGCTGCTCCGGCATAGCGCTGCGATTATACAGGACTCGCTCCGGCAGGCCGCGGCGCCGGACAGGGATCGCCCGTAGGTTAAGCCTCGGCCGGGCCCGGCGTTCGCGCCGCCGGACATCCCCTCTTGCGGCGCTCTTCCAGCCACTGGTACAGGGCCATCCCCTTGCGCGTGTCGCTGGCCACGCGCGCCGGATCGCTGTTCTGCACGCGGTAACGGAAGAGCCAATACGTGAACTCGTCCAGGTCGGACAGCGACATGTTGGCGGAGGAGTTCTCCTCGCGGCCTTCGCGGAAGGCTTGCAGCAACTCGCTCCTGGTGGAGCCGTAGATACGGTGGAACGCTTCGTCTTCGATATGCCCGTTCTCCCAGATACGAATGGAGAGACGCTCTTTGCGCACCTCCTGCTGGGCCGCCAGCTGGATCGCCATCTCAACGTGCACACCGTAAATGAAGTTCAGGTGAGCCCTGTACTTGGCCCCTAGCAGGCGCCTGAACTCCTGCTCACCCACCTCGATGGGTGGCCAGCCATGGAAGAGAAGGCCCTCCGCTTCATCCTCCGGGACAAGGCCGTCGATCTCCTCGCAGAGACGCTCCGCCAGCAGCAGCCAGTCGAACGCTTCGCCGCCGATCAGATAACGGAAGTGGCGATCGCCTACGCACTCCTGCGCGAGCGGCCAGAGGCGGACCGCTTCCAGCAACGCCAGGAACCAGTGTTCATCCCCGGCGGCCACGGCCGCGCGCATTGCGTCAATGACGCGGCGGGCCTCGGCCTCCGCCCCCAGTTCTACGGGAAGGCGCGTCCCGGTCATCTCGCCGCCTAGACTAGGCCTCCCGCCCCATGGCACTTCTTGTACTTCTTGCCACTGCCGCAGGGGCAGGGGTCGTTGCGGCCGGTCTTGCGGGCGCTACCGCGACCATCCGGGCGGGAAGCCGCTGCGACGGCGGCGCCAGCGGCGGCCGTCACCCTGGCAGTGGCCGCGCCGGCGGCCTCGCCGGCCGGGGCGTTTGTCGTCTCCTTGGCGGGCCCTCTCTCCTGCAGCTGCCCGGGGGCGGGAGGAGGCGGGGGCGTCGTGGAGGTGAGGGTGACGTGGAAGATGCGTCGTACCACGTTCTGGCGAATATGCTCCTTCAGCTGCTCGTACATGTCGTGCGCTTCCCGCTTGAATTCCACCAGAGGGTCCCGCTGACCGTACCCCTGCAGCCCGATGCCCTCACGCAGCTCGTCGAGGGCTGTCAGGTGGTACACCCAGAGCCGGTCCACAGTGGCCAGGAGCACCAGGCGCTCCAGCGTACGCATCTTCTCCGCGCCCAGCTCACTCTCCTTCTCCTCGTAGGCCTTGTGCGCGTGCTGGGTAACCTCTTCCAGCGCCTCCCCCGGCATCAAGTCCAGGAAGTGGTCCCCATTGAAGCTGCGGGGTAGCGGCAGGACCGTATTCAGCTCTGCCAGCAGCCCATCCATGTCCCACCCTTCGGGGTTGTCGGTGGCGGCAAAGGCATCGAAGGCGCGCTCGATCTCCTGGTCGATCATCTCCAGGATGTTGGAGCGCAGGTCCGCGCCCTCCAGGATCTTCCGGCGCTCTGTGTAGACCATATCGCGGTGCCGGTTCATCACATCGTCGTACTGAACGACGTGCTTGCGGATGTCGAAGTTATGGCCCTCGACCTTCGTCTGGGCCTGCTCGATGGCCTTGGAGACCATCCCGCTCTGCAGCGGCATGTCCTCGTCCATCCCCATGCGGCCCAGGAGGTTCGGCACCCACTCCGGCGAGAAGCGCTTCATGACATCGTCGCCGAAGGAGACGAAGAAGCGCGAGCTGCCCGGGTCTCCCTGGCGGCCGGACCGGCCGCGGAGCTGGTTGTCGATGCGCCGCGCCTCGTGGCGCTCGGTGCCTATGATGTGCAGACCGCCGGCGGCGACCACACCGTCGTGTTCTGTTTGCCAGGCCCCTCTGGCCTCCCCCCGCATCTCCTCCGCCTGCTCCTGTGGCACAGAGATAAGGTCCAGGCCGCGCTTCCGCGCGATCTCCTCCGCCATGCGCTCCGGGTTGCCGCCGAGGATAATGTCAGTGCCGCGGCCAGCCATGTTTGTGGCAATCGTAACGGCGCCGTAACGGCCGGCCTGCGCCACGATCGCTGCCTCCCGTTCGTGCTGCTTGGCGTTCAGCACGGCGGGCTCCTTCAGCGGACAGACGCTGTGATAGGCGCCACAGTCGGCCTGCCGGCAAGTGGAGAGCCGCTTGAGCATACCGGCCAGCTTCTCCGAGGCCTCGATAGACACGGTGCCCACCAGCACCGGCCGCCCCGCCTCGTGCGCGTCCTCGATCTCCTCCACCACCGCCTTGTACTTGCCGTCAGTGGACCGGAAGATAATGTCCTGGAAGTCCTTGCGAACCATCTCCCTGTGGGTGGGGACGACGACGACATCGAGGCCGTAAATCTGGTGGAACTCCTCGCGCTCGGTCCAGGCCGTGCCGGTCATCCCGGCCAGCTTCTCGTAGAGGCGGAAGTAATTCTGGAGCGTGATCGTGGCATATGTCACGCTCTCCCGCTGGATGCGAACGCCTTCCTTGGCCTCCACGGCCTGGTGTAGCCCGTCCGACCAGCGCCGCCCATACATCAGCCGGCCGGTGAACTCGTCCACGATAATCACTTCGCCGTCCTTGACGACGTAGTGCTGGTCGTGCAGATAAAGGAACTGCGCCTTGAGAGCGGCGTCCAGGAAGCGGGTGAGGCGGAAGTTAGCGGGGTCGTAGAGGTTCTTGATTCCGAGCGCCTTCTCGACCTTAGTGGCGCCCTCATCGGTGAGGGAAACGCTGCGGTGCTTGAGGTCGACCACGAAATCGGCGCCTTCGGCCAGCCGCGGGACAATGCGGGAGAAGGTGCGGTATATCTCCTCGGTCTCCTCGGCGGGCCCGCTGATGATAAGAGGCGTGCGCGCCTCGTCGATGAGGATGCTGTCCACCTCGTCGACGATAGCGTAGTGGTGCGGCGAGTCACGGCGCTGCACGGCGTTGGCCAGGTCTGTCACCATGTTGTCGCGCAGGTAATCGAACCCGAACTCGTTGTTGGTGCCGTAGGTGAGGTCGGCGGCGTAGGCTTCCCGGCGGGTGATCGGTACGAGGTAGCGCAGGCTGGCGTCCTCAAGGTTGGCCGTCGGGTCGTAAAGATAGGCTGTGTCATGCTGGAGGACGCCGATAGACAGATTGAGAGCGTGGAAGATGGGCCCCATCCACTGGACGTCGCGCTTGGCCAGATAGTCGTTGACAGTGACCAGGTGGGCGCCCTTGCCCGCCAGGGCGTTCAGGTAGAGCGCGAGGGTGGCGACCAGCGTTTTGCCCTCGCCGGTCTTCATCTCGGCGATCTTGCCCTGATGAAGGACGACGCCGCCGACGTTCTGCACGTCGAAGTGACGCAGCCCCAGCCGGCGCCGCGACGCCTCCCGGACGACGGCGAAGGCCTCCGGCTGGATGTCGTTCAGGGTCTCGCCGTCGGCCAGGCGCTGGCGGAACTCCGCCGTCTTCGCGCCCAGAGCCTCGTCGGAAAGGGCGGTGGCCTCCTCTTCCCAATCGTTCACCTCAACGGCGAACGGCCAGACCTTGCGCAACTCCTTCTCGTTGTAGTCGCCGAGGACTTTCTTGACGATGTTCAGTACCATACGTGTTCCTGATCCTGACCTGAGTACGCGTCACCGCCGTTCACCGGCGAAAGTGGCACGTCCAATCAATGATACCAGTTTGGGCGGTGCCCCCGCCGCCTGCGGGTGCACAGAAAGTGCAAAGTCTCAGTAAAGGGAGCGATGGGCGCAGCTGCGGCGAAAGGCTCAGTGACTGTTGAAGAGAGCGCCCACGGACTGGCCGGTGTGGATGCGGCGGATGGCCTCGCCCAGCAGCGGCGCCACAGGCAGGACGGTGACCTTCGGCAGGCGCTTCTCCGGCGGCAGCGAGACGGTGTCTGTCACGATGAGTGCCGTGATCGGCGAGTCCTCAATGCGCTCCACGGCGGGGCCCGACAGTACGGGGTGTGTGCAACAGGCCATGACCTCGCGCGCCCCTGCCTCCACCAGCGCCTTCGTCGTCTCCAGCAGCGTCCCGGCGGTGTCGATCTCGTCGTCGACGACAACCGCGCGCAACCCCTGCACCTCACCGATGATGTGCATCACCTCGGTGCGCTCGTCGTTCCCCAGCCGGCGCTTCTCCGAGACGGCCAGAGGGGCGTTCAGCATCTGCGCCATGTTGCGGGCACGCTTGGCAGCGCCCAGGTCCGGCGCTACGACAACCAACCCGTCGCTCTTATTCTTAAAGTAGTTCGCCAGGATAGAGAGGGCAGTCAGCTCGTCCACGGGGATATTGAAGAACCCCTGGATCTGCCCGGCGTGGAGGTCCATCGTGAGGATGCGGTCGGCCCCGGCAGTCTCCAGGAAGTTGGCGATGAGGCGAGCGGTTATCGGTACCCGCGGCTGGTCTTTCTTGTCGCTGCGCCCGTAGGCATAGTAGGGGACGACGGCGGTTATGCGCCCTGCCGAGGCCCGGCGCGCCGCGTCGATCATGATGAACAGCTCCATGATGTGCGTGTTCACCGGGCGCGTCATCGGCTGCACGATGAAGACATCCCGCGCCCGAATATTCTCGCAGAAACGGACGAAGATGTTCTCGTTGGAAAACTCGAACACCTCGCACTCTCCCAGCGGCTCCTCCAGGTAATCACAGATGGCAGCGGCGAGAGCGGGATGCGCGTTTCCCGTGAAAACCTTGAGCCCCTGGTAGAGCGGTAAATCTGTCACGGCGAAAGCCCGTCGTCAATATAGACGAGACGCGCGGGCCTGACAACATTCCCCGCCTTGACCAACTCTCCGCACCCCGATACGGTGGGAGAGCAGCCCGCAGGAACCCCAGCGTCCACTTTGATTGCAGAATCCGGATAGTCGCCGCCGGCCTCCGCCCGTACGCTGAGGGCGGAGGTAATGGCCATGATCAACGTCGCAGACAAGGAAGAGATGAGCGTGCTGGACCAGGAGCGCTGCTGGAAAGCGGCGCTGAGCCGCGACACGAGCATGGACGGCCTGTTCGTGACCGCCGTGCGCACGACACGCGTGTACTGCCGGCCGTCCTGCCCGGCTCGGCGGCCAAAGCGGGAAAACGTCACCTTCTTCGACCGCCCGCAGGACGCCGAGGCCGCCGGCTTCCGCGCCTGCAAGCGCTGCCACCCGAACGAGGCCTTCGCCGATCGCCGGCTGGAGCTGGTCCGAGAGGCCTGTGCATACCTGGAGAGCGAGCCGGAGGCCGATCCTGCGCTGGCATCGGTCTCGACGCGTGCCGGGGTCGGCGCCGTATACCTGCGCCGGCTCTTCCGCCGAGCGCTGGGCATCACGCCGCGACGGTACATGCAGGCGCACCGGGTCGGCCGTCTGAAGCGGCATCTGCGCTCCGGGGCCTCCGTCACGCGGGCGCTGTACGACGCCGGCTACCCGGCCAGCAACCGTCTGTACGAGTCGGCGCCGTCGACCCTCGGCATGACCCCGGCGACCTACCGCCGCGGGGGACGCGGCATCAGCATTCGCTACGGCATTGTGGACTGCCCGCTGGGCAAGCTGCTGGTCGGCGCTACTGACCGCGGCGTCTGCGCCATCCAGCTCGGCGACTCCAGCGGGCAGTTGGAGCAGTCACTGCGGCGAGAGTACCCCAACGCCCGCATCACGCGCGCCGGCACGGGCGTAAAGGAATGGCTGCTGGCGATACTGGACTACCTCGGCGGCCGAGAGCGGCGGCTCGACCTGCCGGTGGACATCCAGGCCACGGCCTTCCAGATACGCGTCTGGCGCGCACTGCAGGAGATCGGATACGGCGAGACGATGTCGTACTCGCAGGTGGCCCGGGAGATCGGCAGGCCGAAGGCCGCCCGCGCCGTCGGCCGAGCGTGCGCCTCGAACCCCGTGGCGCTCATCGTGCCCTGCCACCGCGTGGTCCGGGGCGACGGCTCGCTCGGCGGTTACGGCTGGGGAGTTGAGCGCAAGAAGGCGCTGCTGGCGATGGAGTCCGCACAGCGAGAGGCGAACGCGGGCGGGGCGACGGCTATGCGATGACGGAAGCGAGGAACACGGCGCGGGCGCTACCCGTGCTGCTGGCGCTCGGCTGCACCTGGGGCGCCTCTTTCCTGTTCATAAAGGTCGTCGTCGACGACACCGGACCGTTCGAACTGGTGACGGGGCGGCTGTTCTTCGGGGCCGTGGTCGTGGCCGCGTTCATGCGGGTACGGCGGGTCCCAATCACCGTTCAGCCAGTCTTGATCGCGCAGATCTCGGTGATGGCGCTGGGGAGCAACGTGATCCCATTCGCGCTCATCGCCTGGGGTGAGGAGCACATCGATAGCGGACTGGCGTCCGTTCTCAACTCTATGATGCCCATCTTCACCGCCATCTTCGCGGCGGCTGTGCTCGCGGAAGAGCGGTTCACCCGGGCGCGGCTGCTGGGCCTGCTGCTGGGGTTCACCGGCGTGGTTGTGCTGACGGGCGACAATGTGCTGCACATCACGGACTCGGACGTGCTGGGGCAGCTCGCCGTAATAGCGGCGGCGGGCTTCTACGGCATGGGCGCGGTGTATGCGCGAACGCTGCTGCGGAAGCACGACCCGATCACGCTCTCCATCTGGCAGCTGATCCTGGGGACGCTCTTCGCGGTCCCGCTCTTATTCATCTTCGAAGGAACGCCGGACCTCAGCCTGGGCCTGGATGCCATTGGGGCCCTCCTCGCGCTCGGCATCTTCGGCACCGGCATCGGCTACATCGCCTGGCTCTGGCTGATCGAGAATACGGGCAGCGTGCGCGCCTCCCTGGTCACGTACATTGTGCCGGCTATGGGGCTGCTCCTGGGCTGGCTCGTGCTGGGAGAGCACATCGGCCTCAGCATCATCCTGGGCGGGCTCTGCATCGCCGCCGGCGTGGCCGCGGTCATGCGCGGGCAGGCGCCGGCCTCCGAGCGGATGGCAGCGCTGGCTGAGACTGGCCCGGACTAGCGGGGGCAATCCGTGACCTACGCCGGTTCGCGCCGGCTATGCGAAAAACCCTGACGCTGAGTGTTGACAATTGACTTTGCCGTTGCTAAGGTATCAAGTGGATGGCTGTCGAGTCCCCCCAGTTTTTTGTTTCCTTGTATTACTGTCTGTGCCGATAGGCGCTGTTTTCCATTCGTGAGAGGTCCCTGTTTAGCCTCTTGATGAGGAGTGCTTTTGCATGGTTGTGCCCAGAGACGTTGTCTATGAGAAGTTCAGCGTTCCCCACCTCACCAAGTCCTACTCCCGTATACCGGATGTAATCAAGCTACCGCACCTGGTGCAGATCCAGGTCGACTCTTACGAGATCTTCAAGCTAGAGGGCCTGCGGGAGCTCTTCTCAGAGATCTCGCCGATCCAGGACTTCACCGGAAACCGCCTGGAGATGCGGTTCACGGACTACAGCTTCGGCGAGACGAAGTACGCGCAGGAGGAGTGCCGCGAACGCGACGCGACGTACGCTGCTCCGCTCCGGGTCAACGTCCAGCTCCTCGTGAAGGAGACCGGCGAGATCAAGGAGCAGGAGATCTTCATGGGCGATTTCCCGCTCATGACCGCCAAGGGAACGTTCATCATCAACGGCGCCGAACGCGTCGTAGTCTCCCAGCTCGTGCGCTCGCCGGGCGTCTACCTGACACTGGAGCACGATAACACCAGCGGCCGCTACCTCTGTTACGCCAAGCTCATCCCCAACCGCGGCGCCTGGCTGGAATTCGAGACATCGAACAAGGACGTGATCGCGGTCAAGGTGGACCGCAAGCGCAAAATCCCCATCACAACGCTGCTGCGGGCCATCGACGAGCCGCACCTGCTCCCGGACCACCCCAGCGCAGCCCGGATCCGTGAACAGGAGCGGCAGATCGAGAACGCCAAGACCGAGCGCGAGGCCGATAAGCTGCGTGGCCAGCTGCTCCAGCATCTGGGCACGAACGAGCGCATCCTCGCCCTGTTCGAGGATAGCGACACCCACGCTGATCACGCCTATATCAAGGCGACGCTGGAAAGGGACCCCTCCTCCGAGAACAAGGAGCAGGCGCTGCTGGAGTTCTACCGGCGCCTGCGTCCCGGCGACCCGCCCACCATTGACAACGCCCGCGGCCTGATCAACTCTCTCTTCTTCAACCCGCGCCGCTACGACCTGGGCAAGGTGGGCCGCTACAAGATCAACAAGCGTCTGGGCCGCGCCAACGCCACCCAGGAGCGCGTACTGGTACCGGAAGACCTGATCGCCATCGTGCGGGAGATCGTCCGCCTGAACAACGGCATCGGCAAGCCGGACGACATTGACCACCTGGGCAACCGGCGGGTGCGCACGGTGGGCGAGCTGATCCAGAACCAGTTCCGCATCGGCCTCCTCCGCATGGAGCGGGTAATCCGCGAGCGCATGACGATCACCGACCCGCAGGAGACGGCGCCCAGCCAGCTGATCAACATCCGGCCGGTGGTGGCCGCCATCAAGGAGTTCTTCGGCGGTTCCCAGCTCTCCCAGTTCATGGACCAGACCAACCCCCTGGCCGAACTGACGCACAAGCGGCGGCTTTCCGCCCTGGGCCCCGGCGGTCTTTCCCGGGACCGCGCCGGCTTCGACGTGCGTGACGTGCACTTCAGCCACTACGGCCGCATCTGCCCGATTGAGACACCGGAGGGCCCGAACATCGGCCTCATCGGCAGCCTGGCCACCTTCGGGCGCGTGAACGAGTATGGCTTCATCGAGACGCCTTACCGCAAAGTGATCCGTGAGCTACCCCACGACTCGCCGGACCTGCTGGGCCGCGTACTGCGCCAGGACGTCAAGGGCGGCAAGGGCCGGGTCATCGCCAGCGCGGGCACACAGATAGACGCGGCGCTCCTCAAGAAGCTGGCCGGCGCGGCCGACGGCACGATCCTCCTCCAGCCCTTCGTGTCCAAGCAGGTGGATTACCTTTCGGCAGACGAAGAGGAGAACTTCGTGGTGGCGCAGGCCAACTCCCCCGTGGACGCGACGGGCCACTTCCTGAGCGAGCGCGTAGAGGCGCGCCACAGCGGCGCCTTCACCACGTCCATCCCGGACCACGTCGACTACCTGGACCTGTCGCCGAAGCAGATCGTCTCGGTGGCCGCATCTCTCATCCCCTTCCTCGAGCACGACGACGCCAACCGGGCGCTGATGGGCGCCAACATGCAGCGCCAAGCGGTGCCTCTGATACGGCCGGAGATCCCACTGGTGGGGACCGGAATGGAACTGCAGACGGCTACAGACTCCGGCCAGGTGATCACGGCCGCGAGCGACGGCCTGGTCGGCAGTGTCACCGGCGACGTGATCTCCGTCACGTACGACGACGGCACGCAGCAGGTTTACCCGCTCAATAAGTTCATCCGCTCCAACCAGGGGACCTGCATCAACCACCGCGCCATCGTCCGGCGCGGGCAGCGGGTGCAGGCCGGCCAGACGCTGGCCGACAGCTCCTCCACAGACTCCGGCGAACTGGCCCTGGGGCAAACACTTCTGTGCGCCTTCATGAGTTGGGACGGATACAACTTCGAAGACGCCATCATCATCTCCGAGCGGGTGTCCCAGGATGACAAGTTCACTTCCATCCACGTGGAGAAGCACGAGGTGGAAGCCCGCGACACCAAGCTGGGCCCGGAGGAGATCACCCGTGACATCCCCAATGTGGGCGAAGAGAGCCTCGTTGACCTGGACGAATACGGCATCATCCGGGTCGGCGCCGAAGTCCAGTCGGGCGATATCCTCGTAGGCAAGATCACGCCCAAGGGCGAAACCGAGCTGACGGCGGAGGAGAAGCTGCTGCGCGCCATCTTCGGCGAGAAGGCGCGCGAGGTGAAGGACACGTCGCTGAGGGTGCCCCACGGGGAACGCGGCAAGGTGATCGAGACGCGCTTCTTCGCGCGGCCGGACAACGACCCCGGGCGGCCAGCGCACGGCGCCCCCAACCACAACTGCCGCTGGCCATACTACGCACAACCAACAGATGAAATGGCGCCCGGCGTGCAGGCCATGGTGCGCATCTCCATCGCCCAACGGCGGAAGATCGCCGAGGGCGACAAGATGGCGGGCCGCCACGGTAACAAGGGCGTCATCGCCCGCATTCTCCGGGTGGAGGACATGCCACACCTGGAGGACGGCACGCCCGTCGATATTATCCTGAACCCCATCGGCGTGCCGAGCCGCATGAACATCGGCCAGGTGCTGGAGACCCACCTGGGCTGGGCGGCCCGGCGCATGGGCTTCCGCGCCATCTCGCCCGTGTTCGACGGCGGCAACCCACGCACCATCGAAGATGCGCTCTGCCGGCTCTGGATCTGTGAGCAGGCGGGAGCACTCCTCGGCGACTCCGTCCGCCGCACCCGCTCCAACGGGCACATGAACGGCTCTAAGAACGGCAACCACATCGGCGAACGCGTCGATGAGGAGAAGGTCGCGAAGTGGCTGAAGGGCAAGGGATACGACGCTGAGCTGGTCTTCGACGACGCCCTCGTGGGAGAGGCCAGCCGCGTAGGCCTGGAGCTCTGGTTGGAGCAGCAGGGCATCAAGAAGGTGCGTGCCAAGAGCTTCCGGGAGTTGGAGCAGCTGTGCGAGAAGCTCCTGCTGGCGCGCGGTCTGGCCGCCCCGATCTACGGGAAACAGGTGCTGTACGACGGCCGTACGGGTGAGTCCTTCGATCAGGCGGTGACAGTTTGATATATGTATATGGTGTTGTTTGTTAAGATTGTTGATTAGATTTTAGATGTGGGTTGTAGGGGTATCTTT
>JBGQEU010000005.1:0-13874 GCA_041496525.1 Dehalococcoidia bacterium | reverse complement strand
CGTAGAAGCGCCAGGCATTGAACTCCGCGATGCCCTTGAGGAGGGCGTCGCGGACGTGAGGGTCGAGGTGGGCCGCGGAGGGGCGGGCGGTCATGCCATTAGGGTCGCGGGTCGCGGGTCACGGGTCAAGAGGGAGGCGTGACAGCGACTGCGGAACGGACCAATGGATGGTGACGTGCGGGGACTGAGGTCGTTGCGAGACGGACGGCGGTATACTCGTCGCGAGTCGAATCCGATCAAGGGAGGAGTGCCATGACGTCAGTGCAGGTGCCGGAACAGGCCGGGGCGCCGCCGCCGAGGCTGGAGGAGGTGAGCGACGGTGTGTTCGCCTACGTCCAGCTGGACGGGAGCTGGGGGCTGAACAACGCCGGGTTCATCGTCGGGCGGGAGTCGGTGACGGCGGTTGACACCTGCTTCACGGAGAAGAGGTCGCGGGCGTTCCGGGAGGCGATTCGGTCGGTTTCGCCGGTGCCGGTGCGGACACTGGTGAACACGCACCACCACGGCGACCACACGCACGGGAACTTCGTGTTCCTGCCGGAGGCGACGATCATCGGGCACGAGCGGTGCCGGGAGGAGGTCATCGCGGCCGGGCACGGGACGAGGGCGCTGTTCCCGGGCGTCGAGTGGGGGGAGATCGTGATCGCGCCGCCGTCGGTGACGTTCGCCCAGCGGCTCGACGTGTGGGCCGATGGGCTGAAGGTGGAGCTGATCTTCGCCGGACCGGCGCACACGACGAACGACATCGTGGCCTGGCTGCCGGAGCGAAAGGTGCTGTTCGCGGGAGACCTGATCTTCAACGGTGGGACGCCGTTCGTGATGATGGGATCGGTGGCCGGGTCGCTGGAGGCGCTAGCGGCCGTGCGCGGGCTGGGCGCGGAGCGGATCGTGCCCGGCCACGGGCCGGTCTGCGGGCCGGAGGCGATCGACGGTGTCGAGGCGTACCTGCGGTTCGTGCAGGAGACGGCCCGGCGGGGCTACGAAGCGGCGGCGGCGCCGCTGGAGGTGGCCAGGCAGATGGACCTCGGGCGTTTCGCCGGGCTGCTGGACCGGGAGCGGCTGGTGGGAAACCTGCACCGGGCGTACAGCGAGCTGCGCGGGGAGCCGCGCGGGACGCCGCTGGCGCTGCCCGAGGTGGCCGGGGACATGATCTCGTATAACGGCGGGCAGCCGCTGCGCTGCCTGGCGTAGGAGTGGTTATTGGATAGTGGTTAGTGGCACTGTCCACCGTCCACTAGGCACTAACCCAGCACGTAGTCCGCGAGCACCTGAAAGGTGGGGGCCTCCTCCGAGAGGCGGGCCTTGATGAGCTGGACGTGTCGCACGGCGAAGGAGGGCCCGGGGCCCTCATCGCGGAGGGCGGCCAGGGCCGCCTTGAGCCGTGCCACGCCCTCATTCGAGGAGAAGCGGGCGACGCTGACGTGCGGCAGGAAGACCGGGCCGTCGATAGGATAGCGGAGGATCCCCGGCACCCCTTCCAGCAGAAGGGTATTGAGGGAGCGGATGCGCCCTCTGTCCAGCACCTCCAGAAACACGACTTCAGGGAATCCGTTGGGCAGGCCGAGTTCTACCTGAAAGCCGGGTTGCGGGGCGAGAATGGAACGCGCGGCTGACGCCATTAGTTCGGCGGTCGCGGGCGGCAGTTCGTCCGACGAGGAAGGCGCGGCCACCTCGAAGCCGATCCCCTTTATCGTGATGTGCCAGTAGGACTCGGGGTAGGGATCGACTCCCGGGATCGCCCGGATGCGGTCGGCTACCATCGCGATGTGCCGTCTGGCCGCCGCATCTTCGATGGGGACGAGGAAGGCCAGGTAGTGCGTGCGGCCGCGCGTCCATGCGGACTCCAGCGTGTCGGGGAGCAAGAGCAGCGAGTCCAGCGCCTGGAAGCGGGCCCAGGTCTGGGCGAAGGAAGGGGTCTGCCCGGCCATGTGTAAAGGGTGTCGGGTTGCCGGCCGGGGGTCAAGGGGTGTGTTGGGGCGGGAGGCAGGAAGCGGGAAGCCAGAAGCTGGCAGTGTTTCCGCTAACGTGAGGGTTATGGTATCGTGATGCTCACCCGCGCACTGATGTGCGCGGCTTGAATTTGAGTGGGAGGCACGAAGAGAGCCGCCTCACCGGGTGCCGGGAAAGCAGGGATATGGGCACGATTCTCGACATGCACATTCATACGATCACCGGATCGATGGACAGCGACATATCGCCGAAGAGGTTGGGGGAGCAGGCGAACGCTGTTGGGCTGACGGGGGTGGCCCTCACGGAGCACCTGCACCAGTGGCGCGAAGACGAGGTGCGGCGCCTGCGCGAGGAGTACGGCCTGTTCGTGGCCAACGCCCGGGAGTGGTCGACGGACATGGGGCACATCGGCGTGTTCGGGCTGCCGCCGGACGTGAAGGGCATACACCGCGCCCGCGACCTGCGGCGGGCCTGCGAGGACCTGGGGGCGTACATGGTGCTCTGCCACCCGTTCCGCTACTTTCCGGGCCCGTCGAACTTCCTGTTCGGGGACCGGCGCGACGGGCAGTCGATGTCTATCGAAGAGCTGGCCGGGCACCCGTTCTTCGCCATCGTGGACGCGGTGGAGGTGCTAAACGGGGGCTGCATCGACAGGGAGAACCGCCTGGCGCAGGAGGTGGCGACCTGCCTGAAGCTGCCGCAGACGGGTGGCAGCGACGCGCACATGCCGCTGGAAGTCGGCCGCTACGCGACGGTCTTCGAGAAGGATCTGGAGAGCGAAGAGGACCTCCTGACCGAGCTGCGGGCGGGGCGGTTCCAGCCGGCGAAGCGGACAATGCCGGGCGTGTACGAGCCGTTTTCGCTGGTGGACAGCGGCCAGCTGACGGCCGACCGAGGATAGAGCGCGGGCCGCGGGCGCCCTAACGCCGTCCCCGGTTGAGCGCCTCGTTCAGCGAGCCCGTGCGGTAGCCGGCGAGGTCCAACGTCACGTAGAGGTAACCCAGCGCCTTCAGGTGCTCGGTGACCTGCTGGCGGTTGTCGAGCAGGAACGCCAGGCCGGGGTCGTCGGCCTCGATGCGGGCGATGGCGTCGCCGGAGGGGAGGACGTGGTGGCGGACCCGCAGCTGGCGGACGCCCAGCGAGCGCAGGTACTGCTCCGCCTGACCGACGCGGCTGAGGTTCTCGACGGTGACCGGCGTGCCGTAGGGGATGCGGGAGGAGAGGCAGGCCATGGCCGGCTTGTCCCACGTGGGGAGGCCGCGCTCGCGGGAAAGCTCCCGGATCTCGCCCTTCGTCAGCGCGGCCTCAACGAGGGGGCTGCGCACGGCGTGCTGCTCGGCGGCGCGGCGGCCGGGACGGAAGTCGCCGGTGTCGTCCAGGTTGCAGCCGTCGATGACAGCGTCGAAGCCGCGTTCCGCGGCGATTGCCTGGAGGCGGCCGTACAGCTCGTCCTTGCAGTGGAAGCAGCGGTCGGGGCCGTTCTGGACGTATTCGAGGTTGTCCATCTCGTTTGTGTCGATCAGCTCGTGGGGGATGCCGATCTGCCGGGCGAGCGTCTTCGCTTCCTCGACTTCAGATGCGGGAACGGAGGGTGAGACGCCGGTGACCGCGAGGGCGCACTCGCCCAGGACGTCATGGGCGACGGCGGCGGCGAATGTGGAGTCGACGCCGCCGGAGAAGGCGACGACAACGGAGCGCATGTCGCGGATGAGGTCCTGGAGGCGGGCCAGCTTGCGGGCGGGAGCCTTCGCGGTGGTCACGACGAGTAATGATATCAGAGTGTCGGGAGGGCCAGGTGGTGGGACGCGGCGCTTGGACCCTTCGGTCTTGCTCAGGGCAGGCTTCGACAGGCTCCATCCTGGGGCGGGCCGCGGCTAAGGTGCGACGGACAGCGCTGCCTGGGGAGCGGCGCGAGGCTTCAGCGTACCGGCATCCATCAGCTTGAGGAGGATCTGGACGCAGGCGGGGTCGAGCTGCGTGCCGGAGACGTGGAGCAGCTCCGCGCGGGCGTCCGCGATGGACATGGCGGCACGGTATGGACGCTGCGAGGTGAGGGCATCAAACGTATCGGCGACGGCGATGATGCGGGCTTCCAGCGGGATGGCCTCGCCGGCCAGGCCGTCCGGGTAGCCGCCGCCGTCAAACCGCTCGTGGTGGTGCCGGATGACGTGGGCCAGCGACTTCAGAGCGCGGACGCGGGTGACGATCTCGTGGCCTTTGCCGGGGTGCAGCTTGATCTGGTCGAACTCTTCGTCGGTTAGCTTGCCGGGCTTGGTGAGGATGTACGGCGGGAGGCCGATCTTGCCGATGTCGTGCATCTGCGCGGCCAGCACGAGGTCGCGCAGGCGGGCGGCGCCGAAGTTCAGCTCGCGGCCGATGGCGTAGGCGAAGGCGGCTACGCGGTCGACGTGGCGGAAGGTCTCCAGGTCGTGGTTCTCAATCTGATTGGCCAGGGTCACGAGGTCGGCCGGGCGGCCGCGGTTGAACTGGCTGAGGGCGTCGCGCATGGCGATGGCCTCGGCGATGGCGCGGGCGTCGCCGGCGCGGACGAGCTCCCATGTCCAGCCGGTGAGGACGGAGATGAATGCGGCCAGGAACAGGCCGTGGTAGAGCCACCAGGAGTAGTACCATAGCTCGCCGAAGTTGAGGGAGACCTGGGCTTCGGCCAGGAAGATGAGACCCACCATGACAGCCAGCTGCCTGGGGAGGCGGGCGAAGAGATAGGACTGGAAGTAGCGCCAGCCGGCAAAGCAGAGGAGGCTGATGGTAAGGGCCGAGAGCACGTCGCGGAACCACTCCCGGCGTGTCGGGAAGCCCTCCAGCCAGTTGGGGAAGGCCAGGCTGGCCAACACGTAAACGCAGATGACTCCGGCGCTGACAGCGAACGTCAGGTCGGGCAGGCGCAACCGGGTTCGCTCCATAAAGTGCGGGATGGAGATGACACTGAGGGTGGCGAAGAAGCCCGCCGCGAGCGTGCTGAGGTAAGGGGAACGCTCCACGGCGGCGTAGGGCTCGTCAAAGATGAAGCCGGGCGTGGTGAGCCCGTGCACGGCGAAGATCATGCTGAGGGCGAAGAAGCTGAGGGCCAGGAACAAGATGCGGGTCTCACGGATGGAGCGGGCGGAGAGGACGAGGACGCCGCAGGCGCCTGCGGCGAGCAGCGAAGCGGCTGACACCACGTAGAAATGGAAGGAGGCGGTGCCCCACTCTTCATCCAGGCCGGGGACGGCGAGGAGGAGGGCAAACAGCACCGGCGGTGCGGCGAGGGCGATGAATGCTAGTCGTACAGTCATAAGTTTAGGCACATTGCGCTGCTCAAAGCGTTAAGACGGCGCGTGCGGGGCGAACGTTACGTGCTGGGGCCGACGGCACGCCCTGGGCGGCGGGCCCGGGCGCTCTGACTCACCTCCCGGCGCGGCCTAAGATTCGCCTGCGGCAGGCCACCTCTTGGGTCGGGCACGCAGGACAGGCTTGGACGGGCTCCGTGTGAGCGGTTACAGGTTCCGTTCGGGCTGACCTTGTCGAAGCCCTTCGTCTCGTCCACTGGTACGAAGTCCCCTTCGACGCGGCTCAGGACAGGCTTCGACAGGCTCCCTCCAGAGGCGCAGGCAGGGCGAACGGGTGCCCATCCGCTCTCCAACCTCCAGCCTCCGATCACATGTCAGGGGACGTGATGGCGGCCTGGTCATATCACACCTTCCTCCCGCACCCTGGTGATGTCGTCCCAGGTGTACCCCGATTCGAGCAGGACCTCCTCGGTGTGCTGCCCCAGCTCGGGGGCGGGGCCACGGGCGCCGACCTTGGCCTTTCCGAACTTGACCGGCGTGTCAACCAGCTCTATCTCACCAGCGACGGGGTGGCTGATCTTGGCAAAGGGCCGGCGTGCGCGCGTCTGTGGGTCGTTGATGACTTCACTGATAGTCTGGGCGGGAGCCCAGATGATGCCATGCTCGTCCAGCGAGGGAGCCCACCCGTCCAGCGTGCGCTGAGCGAAGACGCCGTCCAGGATGTCGATGAGTTCCTCCCGGTTCTGGAGGCGGCTGGCGAAAGTGTCAAAGCGCGGGTCGTTCTCCAGGTCCTCTTTGGCGACGGCGCGGCAAAGTTGGGGCCAGTACATGTCGGAGACCAGCATCACCAGCATGATCCAGCGGCCGTCGCCGGTGCGGTAGCTGTTCCAGAGGGGATTGGGGACGGAACGCCGGGAGAGCCGCGGGGCCTGGGCGCCGACCAGGGCGCCCTGGATATCGGCGGCCAGGACCCAGAGCCCGGTATTGTGCAAGGAGACATCCACCTCTTGCCCCTGCCCGCTCTGTTGCCGGTGCAGCAGAGCCATGGCGACGGACCCCGCGACGAGCAGCGCCGTGGTGTGGTCCCCCATCGCCGGCCTCTGCGGCGGAGGCGGGTCGTCGGGCTCTCCCAGGAGTCCCATGATTCCGGAGCGGGCCCAGAAGGCAGCGTAGTCGTAGCCCAGCCGGTCTCGATCAGGCCCCGTCGAGCCGTACCCGGTGACGCTGACGTAGATGAGGTCGCGCCGGTGCGGCAGGAGTTCCTCGTAGGTCACCCCGTACCGCTCCCGGCGGCCAGGGAGAAGGTTCGTGACGAAGACGTCTGTCTGCTTCACGAGGTCATACAGGACCTCGCGGGCGCGGGGATGCGCGAGGTTCAGAGTGATGCCCCTCTTGCCGCGGTTGCAGAGCTCGAAGGGGTAGTTGAGAGGGGACGGGAACCCGCTGGCCTGGGCCAGGTAGCCCCGCAACGGGTCTCCGCCGGGCGGCTCCACTTTCACCACCTGCGCCCCGAAGTCGGCCAGAAGCGCACAACCCGACGGGGCTGCCAACCAGTTGGCGACCTCCAGGACTCTTACTCCTGCCAGGGGCCCTTCCATGCGCGTACCCCTTCCCTGCGGTCCCTCTAATGTAACTTCGCCGCCCGCCCTTGCGGTTACGGTGTGATGGCGATCTTGAGGACGCCCTCCGCCTTGCTGCGGAAGAGGTCGTAGGCGCGGGGGGTCTCGGCCAGCTTCAATCGGTGGGTGAAGAGGGGTGTGAGGTCGACGGTGCCGTGCTCCATAAGGGCCAGCAGGCTCTCCATGCGGTCGCGGCCGGAGGGGCAGTAGGTGGTCACGATCTTCCGATGGTAGAAGGATGCGCCGGCGGTCGGCATCGACAGTTGGGGGATGAGGCCGTAGATGCCCACGGAAGAGACGGTGCCGCCGCGACGGATGACCTTGGTACAGGCCTCGAAGGTGGCCTGGGTGCCCACGGCCTCGACGGCGACGTCGACACCCTGATTGTGGGTGAGGGCTATGATCTCGGCGACGGGGTCTTTCTCCTTGGGGTCGATGACGACGTTGGCCCCGAGCCTCTTGGACATCTCCAGGCGCTCGGGGATGGTGTCGATGGCGACGATGAGGCCGCAGCCGCGGGCGCGGGCGCCGGCGGTGACGCAGAGGCCGACGGGCCCCTGGGCGAAGATGGCCACCGAGTCGCCCATGCCGGCCTCCGCCCGCTCGATAGCGCCGAAGCCGGTGGACATAACGTCTGTGGCCAGCACCGCTGCCTCGTCGGAGACGCCGGCGGGCACCTTGGCGGCGGCCACGTCGGCGAAGGGGATGATGTAGTATTCCGCCTGGCATCCGAAGAGCGTACGGCCAACCGCCTGGGTGCTCCCAGCACTGCACATGGAGAACTCCCCGCGCAGGCACTCGGAGCACTTGCCGCACGTGGCCACGCAGGCCGCAATGACGCGGTCGCCCGGCTGGAAGCGGGTTACGCCTTCGCCGATGGCGTGGACGGTGCCGGCGCCTTCGTGGCCCATGGGCAGGCCCTGCGGCAGGACGGCGCCGGGGAAGATGACGGAGACCAGCTCGTTGGGGAACTCGTCCAGGAAGTGCATGTCGCTGCCGCAGATGGTGGCCACGGACATCTTGACGACGATCTCGCCGGGACGGGGCTCGGGGATGGGCATGTCCACGATCTCCACTTTGCCGTTGGTTGGTTTGACGCAGGCGCGCATTGGCGGTCCTCCCTGGGACTAGGGCGTGTTTCGCCTTATCTGAGCATAGGGTGGGTTCGAGGGTCAAGGGTGAAGGGGCTGCCAGCCGCCGAGGGGAGCAATAGACGTGGCCCGAGCCGTATACTCGGCGCATGAGCGAGGGCGGGCCGCCGAAGCGCCGGGGCCGGCGGGCGCTGGGGCGGCGCATCCTGACGAGCGCCGGCCCGGCAGCCGGAAGGCGGGTGCTGACCAGCGCTGGTCTGAGGGCGGACCGCGTGCTGGACGGCGCGGAGGGCAACGTCTTCCGCTTCCTGTGGTTCTTCCTGCCGGAGCCGGAGGTCGCGCGGAACCTGCGCTTCCAGCACTTGCTGGCCTCGCGCTTCTTTTCGGACATGGGGCAGCAGTCGCTGGCCTTCGGCGCGCTGATCGCAGTGGCACGGGGGGGCGGTTCGTCAATGGAGATGGCGCTGGTGGGCATCGTGGCGCTGATCCCGCCGGCCACGCTGGGCCTCTACGGCGGGGCGATTGCGGACTCGCTGCCGCAGCGGGTGGCGCTGGCGGGGGTGTACACGATGCAGGCGCTGATGTGCTTTGCTGTCCCCACGTTCTTTGGTACGGGGCTGGCGGAGGTGCTGGTCCTGATATTCGTCGTGAACACGCTGGGTCAGGTCTCCGGGCCAACGGAGTCCTCGGTGCTGCCGCTGGTGGCGACGGAGGAAGAGCTGGCCAGCGCCGTCTCGATGATCGGGCTGGCGACGGCGGCGGGGGCGGCAGTGGGGACGGCGGTGCTGGCGCCGGTGTTGGTGCGGGCGTTCGGGGTGAAGCTGGTGATGTACGTGGCGGGCGGCATGTTGCTGGTGTCGGCGAGCCGGGTGTTCGATCTGGCCGTGGGCGAGAAGCAGTTCAAGCTGCGAATGCCGCCCTTACAGGCGCGGTTCAGGGCCATAGTGCGGTGGATGGTGCGGCACCCGGCGGTGGCCACGATGGTTGTGGTGTCGGTAATGGCGGCGTCGCTGAACTACGTGCTGCTGACGCTGGCGCCGCGCTACGTGCAGGACGTGCTGAACACGGACGCGGCGGACACGGCGTATGTGTTTGCGCCGTCAGCGCTGGGGCTGGTGATCGCGCTGGTGTCGGCGCCGGCCATCATGCGGATACGGGGCGAGCGAGTGACGGCGCTGGGGGCGCTGCTGGTGGCCGCGGTATCGCTCTTCCTGCTGGGTCTGGTGGGTGATGTGGCCAGCGTGATCGACCCGATCAACCCCGTGCGGTTGGTAGACCTGGCGGGGCTGAGCCTGAACGAGCGGCTGCGGACGGCAGCACTGCTGGCGGCGCCCCTGGCGTTCGGGGTTTCGCTGACGTCGGCGGCCGTGCAGACATACATCAACCGGCGGGTGCCGCTGATGTACCAGGGGAGGACTTTCGCGCTGCAGAGCGCCGTGCGCAACGGGTCGGCCATCCTGCCCCTGCTGGTGCTGGGCGCGGCGGCATCCCAGTTCGGCGTGCGAGAGGTGCTGCTGGTGACGCCGTTGCTGCTCCTGGTCACCGGCTACGGGCTGATGACCCTTAGCTTCCGGTTCGCCGGGCTGGCGGCGCCCTCCGGGCTGCGCGTGATGGAGTCTTTCTGGGAGGAGCCGCTGGCGGGAGGGAACAAGCAGGCGTAGAGTCGACCGATTGGGCGCTCAGAGGACGGGTATCGCTTCTTCGCCAGCCCCGGCGGGAACGCGCTGCATAGAAGGCGCGGCCTCCTTGTCGCTGATGAGCAGCGACGCCACAAGGCCGAAGATGGTGAGGATGGCGGCGGCGAGGAAGGCCTCGTGGAAGGCATCGAGGGCGATTCCGGGGTTGCCGGCGGGGGGTGGACCGAGGACGGTGTCGTGGGCCGCAAGGCGATTCGTGAGCGCCGCGGCGAGGACGGCGACGCCCAGGCTGGCGGCGACCTGCCGCCCGGCGTTGAAGATGGCGCTGGCGCGGCCCATGTCCGGCGGCGAGATGGTGGCGAAGGTAGCGGTCTGCAAGGAGACGAGGACGAGGGCGAAGGAGAGGCCGCGGGCGAACATGATGCCGCGGATCCACCACGGGTCCGTACCCAGACCAACGAAGAGGAAGGCGAGGGTAGTGAGCGTCGCGCCGAACATCCCCCCCATCATTAGACGGCGCGGGCCAATGCGATGGTAGAGGCGGCTGGCGATCTGGACCATGGTAATGACGCCGATGGCCTGCGGGAACGTGGCGAGGCCGGATTCGAGCGGCGTGAAGCCCATCTCCGCCTGCAGCAGTAGCGGCAACAGGAAGAGGGCGCCTATGAGGCCGCCCTGGCCGACGAGCTGAACGGTGTTAGCGGCGCTGAACAGCCGGTTCCGGAAGAGACGGACGTCGATCATGGGCTCGGCCACGCGCAACTCGACGATGGTGAAAAGGCCCAGCAAGAGCAGGCCGGGTAAGCCGGAGCTGATGACGCGAGAGTCGCCGAATCCGTGGATGCCGGCCTCCGAGAGGGCGTATACGACGGCGGCCAGCCCGGCGGCGGCCAGGACGAAGCCCGGCAGGTCGAGATGGCCCGGGCTCGGCTGCTTCTCCTCGCGCAGGAAGAGGCCGGCGAAGAGCAGGCCCAGCACGCCGACCGGGATGTTGATGAAGAAGATCCAGCGCCAGTCCTGGTATTCGACCAGGTAGCCGCCGAGGACAGGTCCGCTGGCGGGGGCGACGACCATGGGGATCATGAGGATGGCGGCGCCCCTGGCTCGCTCGGCAGGGGGGAAGGCGCGGAACAGCATGGCCGTGCCGACGGGCGTGAGCATGCCGCCGCCGACGCCTTGCAGGACCCGGAAGGTGATCAGGGACTCGATGTTCCAGGCCAGACCGCAAAGGAAAGAGGCGGAGGTGAAGCAAAGGAGAGCGGTCATGAAGATGCGCTTGGTGCCGAACCGGTCGCCGAGCCAGCCGCTGACGGGGATGAAAACGGCCAGGCTGAGGAGGTAGCCGGTGACGACCCACTGGATGGTGGAGGCGCCCTCCCTCGGATCGACGTGGAGGTCGTGGCCGAGGGTGGGGAGGGCGACGTTGACGATGGTCATGTCCAGCAGGTCCATGAAGAGGCCGAACACGAAGACGATGCCGACGATCCACTTGTAGTCGAGTTTGCCTAGCATGCGCGATTGTCCTGGAACCAGAGGGGGGGACCGGTCTCCCGGCCCCCTGATTCATGAAGGACACACCCACCCGCCCGGGTTGCTGAAACTTGGGGGACGCCTCCAAACCCGCGGCGGAGGGGGCCTGCCCCCTTCGCACTCCCCCGGCACCTGTTCACAGCGAGCCCGCCCATCGCGCGGTCCCTAGAGCTTCGCCACCTGCGGGATGATGTCGCGGCCGGCGATCTCGATGGGTGTGATCTGCTCGACGCCGACGAGGGCGCCGATGACAGTCTGGACGCCGATCTCAGCGAACCGGCCGAGCTCGTCGACGACGCGGCCGGCGTTGCCTCCGTCCGCACCGGGGTTGATCACGTACAGGACCGTCTTCTCAATGTCGTCGTAGTTGCGGCCCTCGCGCTCACAATGGGCGCGCAGCGCATCGAACCGCTGCTTCACGAAGTCCACGCCGGCCTGTCCGAAGATGTTGCAGGCGTCGGCGTACCTGGCGACGAGGCGCATGGTCTTCTTCTCGCCGCTGCCGCCGATGAGGATGCGAGGGTGCGGCCGGGAGAGAGACTGGGGGACGTTCAGCGTCTCCGCCAACTGGTAGTGCGCGCCCTCGAAGGGGCCGTTGTTATCGCTGTTCCACATCTGGTGGGCGATCTGGAGGGCCTCCTCCAGGCGCTGGAAACGCTCCTTGAGGGGCGGGAAGCGAACGCTGAGGCCCAGGTGCTCCCTCTCGAACCAGGCGGCGCCGATGCCCAGCCAGGCGCGGCCGCCGGAGAGGACGTCGAGGGTTGTCACCTGCTTGATGAGGATGCCGGGGTGACGGTAGGTGACGCCCGTCACCATCGTACCGAGGGAGGCGCGTGAGGTATGGGCAGCAATGAAGCCCAGCGCAGTGTAGGCCTCCAGCATGTCGAGATCCGCGGCGCCCACGGGAGGGATCTGGAAGAAGTGGTCCATCACCCAGACCGAGTCGTATCCGGCGTCCTCGGCCGTGCGGGCGATCTCGGCCAGTTTAGGGCCGAGCTCCGGTGGGCCGCCGGGCCAGGTAAAGTAGGGGAGCTGCAGGCCGAGCTTCACGAGAACCTCCTTCGGCAATGGACAGTGGACGGTCGCCAGCGCGCGGGTGTCATCGGGGTGTCTCCGGCGGGGCTGGGGCGAGGCCGCGGGTGATGTTCTCCGCCGCTGTCATGAGGATATGGCGGGCCAGATCCCGGTTTTCGCCGAAGCAGGATTGGAAGATGAAGCCGATGGCGAAGCCGAGGGCGGAGATGGAGTAGGCGGCGGCCCGGATGTCGGCTTCGGGGCGGAGGCGGCCGGCGTCGCGGTGCGCCCTTAGCTTCTCCTCGATGAGTGCGACATGGATGTCGTTAATGCTGTGACTGATGGTGTGGCCGACCTCGGGGTCGATGGTGGCGCGGGAGATGGAGACGCGCATATAGTCGCGGCGCTCCCACATCACCTTCAGGTACCAGCCGAAGAGTTGCTGCAGCTCCGCGAGGACGGTGTCACGGTCGGGGAGGGCCTGGCGGAAGTCGGCCACGACGTGAGCGGACTTCCCCTGGAGGATGGCCAGCAAGAGGCCCTGCTTGCCGTGGAAGTAGCGGTGGATGAGGCCCTCCGCGCAGCCGGCCCGGCGGGCGATCTCGCGCGTGGTGGCGCAGTCATAGCCGTGCTCGGCGAAGACCGCGTTGGCGGCCTCAATGAGCGCCTGCTGCCGGTGTTCCTTGTCCTTCTTGCCCTTCGTGGGCGCGGCTTCGATCAACGCGGGGCCTCCTGCAGATTGTGCATGTGCGCGCACTTACGCGGAGTATCGTGTCCTAGGCCGCGCGGCCTGTCAAGTGACTGCGGTCACACTGGGGCGTGGTATCCCCAGCGGTGGGCAATCCCCCCAGGTTGGGGACTGGCCACTTCACACACCCTGGGCGAATTCAGTTCAGTCGCGTAGGTAATTGCATGATTACAAGAACCCGCGCTATAATAAGGCGTCTCTCCACCCAAGACAATAACAAAAACCCCGGCGAGGGGCCGGGGCAGTTGCCAGCCAATGATCGGCTGAAGCGTTGCGTTAGCAACAACGCAATGCCATAAAGTGCTGGGGGCTGTCAACTTACCCTCGCTGGCAACGGAAAGCGAGGGGGAGATGACGCGCCGTCTCTATATCGACGAGTCCGGTGACCACACTTACCGGCATTTGACCGATCCATCCCGACAGTATCTTGGCCTGACAGGCGTTCTCATTCGAAAGCAACGTTATGATCCGGCGGTACCAGCCGCGTTGGAGGTTCTCAAGAGACGGTTCTTTACCTATGACCCGGACACTCCACCGATCCTGACGAGAAAGCAGATCATTAGCCGACGAGGGTGTTTTCGGGTCTTGCTCGATCCAACACTGAACGCCGAATGGGAAGATGCCTTACTCGCCATCTTTACGTCATTACCCGTACAGATTTTCACTGTTGTTATCGATAAGAGGGCGCACTTGAGGAACTATCCCCACAACGCTTACAACGCGTATGCCTACAGTCTCGCGGTTCTTCTCAATAGGGTGCGGGGCTTCCTTAATCGTTACGGTGGGACCGCCGATATCATGCCTGAGGCTAGAGGTGAAGTCGAAGATAATCAATTGCTGGCCGCATATATTGATCTTCGGGCGAACGGTGCCTACTTCGGCACAGGCGAGGACTATCGGAAGGTGTTCCCTGAAGAGCGCCTCTTGTTCCGCCGAAAGGATCAGAACGTGGCCGGCTTGCAGCTTGCTGATTTGCTGGCCGCCGAGCAGAAGCTACT
>JBGQEU010000004.1:0-14881 GCA_041496525.1 Dehalococcoidia bacterium | reverse complement strand
CAGTTGCCACAGAACCGGCCGGCGTTGGGCGCGCGACCGGCCAAGATATCGTCCAGGAGCCGGACCAGGCGATCGGATAGTATCTCTCGCTCTGCCGGGGCGCTCTCGCCGGGGTGGGGAGCGCCCCGGGGGCTCGCGGCGGCCCCTTCCGTCTCGCCCGCCGGACGGTCTTTGATGCGGCCGCTCCTATTCGGTGCCGGACGCTGTTACGTGCTCCGGTTCGATAATCAGGATGACGCGCTGCTCGCCGGGCTGCCGGAAGGGGTACTTGTCCGCTCCCAGGTACTTCTTGGCCAGCCGGTCGATACTCTCGTCGGCGCCCTCGTGCGTGATCTTGACGACGCGTCCACGCACGGTCGCGTTGGCGTAGGCGTTGTCCGCGCCGATTATGGAAATGGCCACGCGGGCGTCGCGTCTGACGTTGCGCGGCTTCGTCCGCCCCTCGGCGGTGTTGACCAGGATGAGGTCGCCACCGGTGAGGTCCACCCAGACAGGAGTGACCTGGGGAGAGCCGTCCCGCATTAGTGTGGCCAGATGGGCGAAGTTCTGGCCCTGGAAGAGCTTCTTCACCCCTGATGGAAGCGTAGCAGCCATGATTACCCCCTTCTCAGCGGCTCGTGATAGTTACAGCTTAGCGCCGGCGCTCGTGGCCCGCTAGGCGCGCCTGCCCCCTCCAGCCAGCGTCACCCGGATAAGCTTGCGTTAAGCAGGCGCCCGCAGCGTAGCGTTTCGGTCACCTCGGGCGTCTTCAATTGCGTAGGGGACTGTTCGGAGAGAGAGGACGGAGGAAAGCATGGCGTTGCTGGGATTACTCCAGAAGAAGTCCGACCCGCCGCCGGCGGCTGTGGCGGACGTTGCAGTTGAGGTCATCGCAAAGGCGCCGGCGCCCGAAGGGCCGCCGCTCCTCGTCCTCATCCCCGATATAACGGGGATCAGCTCTTTCCGCCTACACCGCTTCGATGAAGCGAAGGCCGCCGCCTCGTTCATCCACGAGAGAGTGCGAGCGGAGGTCCGGCAGGGCATTCACGCCTTCTGGGCGCTCTCCCGCCGGCCCGATCCTGGACTGGACGGCTCTGACTCGTCGACCGGAGAGGCGCTCGTCCTGTTCCGCACCCGAGAGAACTCAGACTTGGTCTACGTGGTGTCCTTCGTGGACATCGAGTCGGCTCAGTCGTTCGTACGCTTCGAGGTGCGGAGGGGCTTGCACCCGCAGCTGGCCATGATCTACTGGGCGGGAATCGTCAATGTCCGCGAAGAGTTGGACGGCGTTAGTCTCATCCCGTCGTGCCCGCCGGCGCCGGCGCGCGCCCAGGCGGCGGAGGAGCCGGTCTCGGTGGACCTGGAAGGGGCGCCGAGACAGCAGGCGATCACCACAGTTGAGGCGGAGGCGGAGGCCGCCGCCGTGGCATACCTGCACCAGGTGACCGGCGCCGACCTGATGGTGGAGGAGTCCGCGCCGGGCGCTGCTCCCACCCTGGCCGAGGAGCCAGCGGAGGCAGAAGCGCTCAACACCCTTGAGGTCGCGGCAGAAGAGCAAGACAGGGGCGAGGAGACGCCTGAGGCCGGTGCCGTAGCCACAGCGGAAGCGCCCGCGATCGCCGCTGGGCCGGTCCAGACTTACGCCGGCGACGAAGAGTTGGCGGATAAGCACCTGGAAGTCTTCTCCCCTGTCGAGGGCGAGCCCCAGATGATGGACGACGCAGCCGCGTTCATGCCGGCGACCGAGAACTCGACGGCGGTTCCCGAGATCCGCTCCGGGTCCTTCGACATCGAGGCGGAGGTGGAGCGCTTCCTGCGCATGCGCCGATCGGAGCGGCGCGACGGCCCGTTCGAAGGGTTCAACTCTCCGCCCGGCCGCTTCTAAATCCAGACCCGCCACACGGGACACGAGACACGGCCGGGTCCCCTGTCTCACGTCCGTGTCCCGATTTACCCTTCGTGCCCGATCTGGCGTTCCGGGGCGACGCGATCCCGGATCAGGCGCTTGACCAGGGCCGGGTCCGGCATCTGTTTTGACTCCCGGTTGCTGGCGATGACCTCGCCGTCCAGCCTCACCTCGAAGATACCGCCGGAGCCGGGGCGCAGCGCCACTTCCCCTAACTCGTTCTCGAAGCTACTGAGCAACTCCTGGGCCAGCCAGGCCGCGCGCAGCAGGAACCGGCACTGCGTGCAGTAGGTGATCTCAACCCGGGGAGCCGACACGGCTGCGACGATGCTACGTGGGCTGGAACGAGTAGTCGTGGTTGGCGAGGAGGGCGGCCGCGAAGATGACCGCGATGCTGGTGATCAGGGTCAGCGAGCTGATGGCGATGGAGAGCCGCCGCAGCCGCGACACGGCCGCTGGATCGGCCTCCATCTGCTCGTTCAGCGCCATCTGGCGCGGCCCGACGATAAACGTGTGCACGGCGGTGAGCAGGACGGTGAGTCCGACCAGGACCATCTTCGTCGAGAAGATTTGGAGGTAGCGATAGTCGAAGTCCCAGACGTGGCTGAAGTCCTTTGCCTCCTGGAACAGATTGGATATCCCGGTCAGGACGATGACGGCCATGGCGGCCCAGGCCAGCCAGCCGAACCGCGTTACGATGACCCGCATGACGCGCGCCCGCGTCTGCTGGTCTTCGATCGTGCGCACCGCGGGCACGGCGGCCAGGAAGAGGAAGAACTGCGGGCCCACCCAGATGGTGACGGCCAGGATGTGCAGCCAGGGTGTGATGGCTTTGGTCATGGCCTCAAATTATATGCTTTAGCCGGATGGCCTGCTCCCGTTCCGGCCCCACGGAGACCAGGCATAGCGGCGTGGCCAGCGTTTCCTGGACGTAGCGCACATAAGATTGAGCCGTCGCCGGCAGGTCCTCGAAGCGGCGTACGCCCGCAGTGTCCGCCTGCCAGCCCGGGAACTCCTCATATACAGGCTCGGCGCGGGCCAGGTCCAGGCCACTGGCCGGCATCGTCTCCAGGACGCGGCCGCCGATGCGGTACCTCGTGCAGACCTTGATCACCGGCAGCTTGTCCAGCACATCCAGCCGCGTCAGGGCGGCGGTCGTCAGTCCGTTGGCGCGGGCGCTGTAGCGGGCCGCCACGGCGTCGAACCAGCCGCAGCGGCGCGGCCGGCCGGTGGTGGCGCCGTACTCCGGGCGCGGGCCGCCTTCGCGCAGCATATCGCCGGTGGCGTCCAGCAGCTCGGTGGGCATCGGCCCGTTCCCCACCCGCGTGTTGTACGCCTTGTAAACCCCCAGCACCGTCTCGATCTGCGTCGGCCCGATGCCGATGCCGACGGCCGCCCCGGCCGCCAGCGATGACGGCACCGACGATGTGACGAATTCATAGGTGCCGATGTCGAGGTCCAGGAGCGCTCCCTGCGCGCCCTCCAGCAGCACCGTCTTTCCGGCGGCCAGCGCGTCCTGCACCAGCCCGGACGTATCGGCCACGAACGGCGCCAGCCGCTCGCCGTATTCAGCGTACTCCGCCCGCACGTCTTCCAGCGCCAGGCCGTGCGTGTCGTAGAGCTTCTCCAGCACCGCGTTCTTGTAGGGGATAAGGAAGGACAGCACATGGAGGAACGACTCCGGCTCGATCAGGTCAGCCACGCGCACGCCCGCCCGGGCGACCTTATCGACGAAGGCCGGGCCAACGCCGCGCCCGGTGGTGCCGATGGCGCCTTTACCCCGCAGCTTCTCATCCAGCTCGTCGATCAGCCGGTGCCAGGGCATGAGGACGTGGGCGCGATCACTGACGAAGAGACGCCCGCGGACGGAGACCCCGCGCGATTCCAGGTCCTCGATCTCCTTCAGGAGCTCGGGCGGGTCGATCACCACGCCGTTGCCGATGACGCACACCTTGTCAGGGTAGAAGATGCCGGCCGGCACCAGGTGCAGCTTGAACTCGCCCAGCTCGTTGATGATCGTGTGTCCGGCATTATTGCCGGCGGAGTAGCGGGCCACTATGTGCGCCTTTTCGGCCAGGAGGTCAACGACCCGTCCCTTGCCCTCATCTCCCCACTGACCACCGATGACGACGATAGCTGACATAGTTAGAGGGCCGCTCTACGGCCCCTCCTTTCGCGAGTCCAAGTCCGCAGGGAGTATAAGAGAGGCCGGGGAAATGGGCAAGGGGAACGCGCCGGCACTCCCGATGTGGTGAGGCTGCGGGCATGAGGTCGTGGTTGAAGGGAGCGCTGCCTCCGGATAAGATGGCGGCGACGCCCCGCCAGCGTTGGTAAGACGGGCGCCCCGCCGCGCTGGAGAAAGGCCCGCATGAGCGCACCCGCCCACGCCACCATCGGCGATGTCTGGAGGAAGGTCGTGGCGCCGTTCAGCCGGCGCGACCTTCTGGAGGGCGTGATCGTGGCTGTGGCGTTCCTCCTGTATTTCTGGGTAAGAGGGGCAGTCGTCGACCGGCCGGAGGCCGCCTACTGGCACGCGCGGGACATCATCAATGTGCAGCGTGCTCTCGGCTTTTTCTGGGAAGACAACCTGAACAACTGGGTTAAGGACCGCGAGTTCTGGGCCCAGACCATGAACATCATCTACTTCTACCTGCACTTCCCGCTGATCATCGTGTTCGGTATCTGGCTTTACTACTTCCGCCGCCACAAGTACACGTTCGCGCGCGACTCGTTCCTCGCCTCGGGGGCCATCGCCCTCATCATCTATTGGACCTACCCGGTGGCGCCGCCCCGCGCGCTGCCGGCGCTGGCCGCCCAGTTTGACCCGAACGCCCCGGCCTACATCCACGGTTTCCTGGACACCATGCGCCAGTACCTGGGCTACGCCTACGACACGGAGTCCACGCGCGCCTTCGTCAACCCCTACGCGGCCATGCCCAGCCTGCACTTCGGTTGGGACCTGCTCCTGGGCATCGCCATCATCTCCGCCTTCTGGCGCCAGCGCTGGCTGTGGATCATGGCGCCCATTGGCGTGGGACTGCCAGCGCTGCAGGTCTTTTCCATAACCCTGACCGCCAACCACTTCTTCCTGGACGCCGCCGCCGGCGGCGTGGTGGCGCTGGCCGGACTGGGGCTGGCGCTGGCCCTCCAGCGCTGGGTCTACCCGGCGCTGCTCGCCAGGGTGCGCCGCTGGCACTCGCCCGCACTCAAGCGCTGGGTCCTGGGCGACAGCCGGCACTGGACCGCGGACCGCTAGACTAACGACGGGGGGCGGGGCGGGGCACTATCCACTAGTTCCAGTGATGGAACGTCGTCACTGGGCCCAATGCGGCGTACACCTCTACACTCAGTTCCTGGACATGCGGCAGCCAGCGCTCCCAGTCCCGGCGGGCCACATCAGCCTCCTTGCTGGCGATGGTCCTCTGCACTGAGGCGTCGTCAGACAGCTCATACACGGCGGTCCAGTTGACGCCGCGACGGTGACAGTTAGAGCGGTAAGCTTTGATGACGCCCGGTATCTGCATGACGTGGGGCAGATGCACGGCCGTGTACCAGCGTATGAACTCGTCCATGATGGACTGCTCGATGCTGGCCCGGACGACAAGGAACGGCCGTGTCATCCTCAGCAGAAGTGCTCGACGTCAGTGTGGCACTCAAAGGTCGAGATAAAAGTCTTGACCCGCGTCGCATCGAAATCATCGAAGGTGTCCAGGTACTGCCAGGCGGTCAGCGCGATGCGGTGCTCCATGCCCGCGTAAGGCGTCATGACCACCTTCTTGCCGGCCGACAGCAGCGGCTGTACGACGCCTGCCAGGTCGCTGCGCAGCTTGGCGCACTGGTCTGTGGTCAGGCGGATCTGCCCCGCGTTGCAGTTGTACCAGACGACGACGCCCGCGTGCTCCATGTCGTGCACCGCCGATTCCTTCGTGATGGCCACGTCGGAGATGCCCCAGGCGGCGGGGACCGGCGCATGCGGGCCGGACGTGGGCGGGTTGCTGTTGTAGCCGTCGAAGGTCTGCCCCGGCGCCAGGTGCTGGTGGCCGGGCTGCACCTCGTCGAACCGCTGCACAGGGTAGGGGTAGTTCGCGACGGGCGCGGCCGTGGGCAGCGAACTGCTGTTACCGCCGCCGCCGCCGCCACAGGCAATCGCCACAGCACTGAGCGCCACGATAGCGGCGATCCCGCCGAAGGCCAACCGCCGCCGCGACCGTCCGGTCTCAGAGTTCATACTAGATAGCTTGCAGTGCGGCGACTATCTTGTCCAGAGCCGGGGCGATGTCTTGGGAAGTATCGACGACGAGGTGTGGCCGTCGCACCGCCTCCACCTCCGCGCGCATCTTGTCGTACACCTCGGGGCCCGCCTCCGATATATCCCACGGGGTCTCGCCGCGTCGCCGCCGCCGCAGGCGCTCCTTCGCCACCTCGTCCGGGGCGGTCACCTGCACGATAACAAGGCGGGCACCCCGCTTCCCGGCCAGCCGGTATAGCGGGCGGCGGTGCGCCTCCCGCAGGTTGGTAGCGTCCAGGGCCGCGGAGACGCCGCGGACGAGCAGCCGGTCCAGGACGGCGTGTATGGCCGGGAAGAGACGTGCGTTCTCCTGGTCGGAGTGTTGGGGGCGGCTGAAGAGGGCCGCCCGCAGGCCATCGCTGTTCAGGACCGCCAGCGGATAGCGCCGCGCTATCTCGCCCGCCAGGTGCGACTTGCCGGCGCCCGGCAGGCCCGTCAGCACCACGAGTACCGGCGCTGGGGCCGCCTCCGGCAGCGGCCCCAGCGCCTCCTCGATGCGGCGGACATCGCGCTCGCGGGTCGATCCTGGAAGCCGCTGCACCGTCCTTCCAGGGAAGGAATCATCCTTCTTCATTGTAGAAGGCAACTCCCACAAAGCCCGGGCCGGTGTGCACGCCCATCACGCTGGTGAACTCGGTGACAAGCAGTTCGGCGGGCGAGGAGCGCTCGGCCACCCGCCTGGCCAGCTCCTCTGCCCGCTGCGGGGCGTCCGCGTGCATGACGGCGGCGTGCAGGGGAACGCCCGCCATCGCGCGGCGTGCCACGTAATCGATAATCGTATCGAGCGCCCTGGGCATCGTGCGCGGGCGGGCGATAGCGCGCGCCTGCTGGTCTGTCACGGCCAGGACGGGTTTGATCCGCAGCAAAGACGCGGCCCAGTGCACGATCCACGGTACGCGGCCGCTGCGCGCCAGGTAGCGGGTGCTATCCAGGACGCCCACCATCTCCCCCCGCGAGCCCACTCGCTCGGCGACCGCAGCCGCCTCCTCCAGGGAGGCGCCGGAGTCCGCGGCGCGGGCCGCCGCCAGGACGGCGAAACCGTGCGTCATGGCCAACCCGTGCGTGTCCACCACCCGAACATCCACGCCCGGCAGTTCCCGCGCCGCCAGATCGCGGGCGTTCACGGCGGCGCTGTGGGTGCCGCTGTAGGCGGCGGAGAGCGTCAGGCAGAGGACAGACGCGGCGCCGCGAAGGTGCGCGCAGCGAAACGCCTCCAGGAACTCGCCGGGGGCGGCGGAACTCGTGTGCGGCAACTGGCGGGCCGCCTCCATCCGGGCGTAGAACTCGTGCGGAGGGATGGCGCCGTCGCGGAACACCTCGCCGTCGCAGAGGAGCGAGAGGGGGACGATGATGATGCCGTAGCGCTCGATCAGCTCCGCTGGCAGGCAGGCAGAGCTGTCCGCAACTATGGCGAGCTCTGGCATCCTGTGGGCCCGGACAACAGCAGTTGCTACTCCTTACGCCAGCCAGTATAGCGATTTGTTGTTGTCGCCGCGGGGCGTGTGCTATACTCGCGGGGAAGAAAGAAAGAGAGCGATAGGCGACCGCGAACGTATGCTGACAAAGGAAAAGAAGGCAGAACTAGCGTCCGCTCACCAGTCGCACGCCACGGACACGGGCTCGACAGACGTCCAGGTGGCGCTGCTGACAGAGCGGATTCGTCAGCTAACGGAGCATCTGCGGATGCACCGCAAGGATCACCACTCCCAGCGCGGCCTCATGATGCTGGTAGGACAGAGGCGTGGTCTGCTGCGCTATCTCAGCCGGAAAAACCCGGCGCGGTACAAAGCCCTAATCGCCACACTTGGCCTGCGTAAGTAACAGCGTCGGCCTCTCTCTTTCACAACCATAATCGGGCGAGAAGGCTGCACCCGATAGCCCTTCCCCGGAAGGGCGTCCCAAGGGGGACCATAGGGCATGAGCCCAGACTGTAGCCGCACTGCGGCGAATACGAAACCTATAGCTTGAAGCATTTCTCGGCAAAAGAATTCCGCCTATCGATGTCCGCTATTCCGCGGGCATCAGACAAGACTTGGAGGTCTATCCGTACATGGTAGAAGTATTTGAGCGCCAGATCGCAGGTCGCACCCTCAGCCTGGAGGTCGGTAAGGTTGCCGGTCTGGCCAACGGTGCGGTGATCGTGCGTTACGGGGACACGGTCATCCTGGTGACCGCCTGCATGAGCGACCCGCGGGAAGGCATCGATTTCTTCCCGCTAACAGTGGACTACGAAGAGCGGCTGTACGCGGCCGGCAAGATCCCCGGCGGCTGGTTCCGCCGTGAGGGCCGGCCCAGCTCGTCCGGCATCCTGACGATGCGCCTGACCGACAGGCCCCTGCGCCCGCTTTTCCCCAAGGGACTAAAGAACGACGTACAAATCATCGTGACCACCCTCTCCGCGGACCAGGAGAATGACCCCGACATCCTCTCCATAATCGGGGCCTCGGCGGCGCTCTCCATATCCGATATCCCCTTCGGCGGGCCCGTCGCCGCCACGCGCGTCGGTTACATCGATGGCCAGTACGTCACCAACCCCACCTTCGCCCAGTTGAAGGACAGCTCCATGGAGGTTGTCGTCGCCGGCACGCGGGACGCCGTCGTCATGGTGGAGGCGGGCGCCAGCGAGGTGCAGGAAGATGCCATGCTGGAGGCGCTGCGGGTGGCGCAACAGGTGAACGCCGAGGTGATCGCGCTCCAGGACGAGATGGTGAAGCGCATCGGCAAGGAGAAGAAGAGCTTCGAACCGGCGCTCGTCCCCGATGACGTAAAGCAGGCCGTGATCGACTTCGCCGCTTCACGGAACTGGGACCTGGTGGCGACCGCCAAGGACGAGCGGGCGGACGCCATGCGCCAGGCCCGCCAGGAGATGCTGGAGGCGCTGGGCGAGACCTACCCGCCGGCGCAGTTGAAGGCGGCGCTGGACGAGCACCTGAAAGGGGCGGTGCGAAGCCGCATCCTTGACGAGGGCGTTCGCCCCGACGGCCGGAAGCCCACCGATATCCGGGCTATCAGCGCCGAGGTGGCCCTGCTGCCGCGCACCCACGGCTCCGGCCTCTTCACCCGCGGCGAGACGCAGGTCCTGACGATCGCCACTCTGGGCTCGATGGGGGAGCAGCAGCGGCTGGACGGCCTGGAGCCCGAAGAGACCCGGCGCTACATCCATCACTACAACTTCCCACCCTTCTCCGTCGGCGAGACGCGCCCCATGCGCGGGCCCAGCCGCCGGGACACCGGCCACGGCGCCCTGGCGGAGCGGGCCCTGCTGCCCCTCATCCCGGACGAAGACGTGTTCCCGTACACGATCCGGCTGGTTTCGGAGGTCCTCTCCAGCAACGGCAGCACGTCGATGGCCAGCACCTGCGGCAGCACGCTGGCCCTGATGGACGCCGGCGTCCCCATCAAGGCGCCCGTGGCCGGCGTGGCCATGGGGCTGATCAAGGGCGACGACGACCGGTTCCAGGTCCTCACCGACATCGCCGGCATGGAGGACCACTTCGGAGACATGGACTTCAAGGTGGCCGGCACCAAGGAGGGGATCACCGCCCTCCAGATGGACATCAAGATCAAGGGCATCACGGCTGAGATCATGGAACAGGCGCTGGAGCGAGCCCGCGAGGCGCGCCTCTTCATCCTGGACAAAATGCTGGAAGCCATTGCGGAGCCGCGCAAGGAGCTTTCGCCGTACGCGCCCAGGATGTACCGCGTCAGCATCCCGCAGGACAAGATCGGCGCCGTCATCGGCCCCGGCGGCCGCGTCATCAGGTCGATCATCGAAGAGACGAAGTGCAGCATCGATATCGAGGACGACGGCACCGTCTTCATCGGCTCTTCCAGCGAGGAGATGGCCCAGAAGGCGATCAGCATCATCGAGGGCTTGACCAAGGAGATCGAAGTGGGGGAGGTCTATACGGGTACCGTGGTCCGCCTCACCAACTTCGGCGCCTTCGTGGAGCTCCTGCCCGGCAAAGACGGGCTCGTCCGTCTGGAGGACATGTCGGAGACCCCGGCCCAGCGCCCGGAAGACGTGATGAAGGTGGGCGACGAAGTGATGGTCATGGTCATCGAGGTAGACTCGATGGGCCGCGTCAACCTCTCCCGGCGGGCGGTGCTGGAAGGCCTGACGCTGGAAGAGGCCCGCGAGGTGTCGCAGCGCGCGCAGCAGGCGTCGCGCGGCGCTCGTGAGGGCGGCCGCAGCGGACCCGGCGGACCCCGCCGGGACTTCGGAGACCGCGGACGCGGACCCGGCGGTGGCGGCGGTGGCCGCGGCGGACCTGGCAACGGCCGGCCTCGTGGTGGCGGCGGCTTCGGCGGCGGCCGGCCGCCGCAACGCGGCCCCGGGGGCGGCGGCTTTCGCCGTACCCCCCAGCAGGGCAGCGGTGGTGGCGGCGGCGGCGGCGAAGCCGGATTCCGGCGCGAGCCGGGCAGCCCTCCCCCTCCCCCTCCCCCGGCGCCCATGAAGCGCTGGTAGCAGCAACCTGTAACGTAGTAGCGTAGGGGCGGGTTTAAGAACCCGCCCCTACACGCAAAGGCCCACGAAATGGCGATCAAGGTCCTCGTCAGCGGTAGCGGCAAGATGGGACGGGAGGTCCTGGCTGCCCTCTGCCGCGAATCGGACCTGGAGCCCGTCGGCGTCGTAGACCTGTTCGCCGAAGGGGAATACATACCGCTGCCGGACGGCCCCGGACTGCTCCCCTTCGGCAGCAGCCCGGCCACGCTCATCACCCGCACCCGCCCGGACGTCGCCGTCGACTTCACCAATGCGGATTGGACACCCCGGCTGGCCCGTGAGGCGCTGGACGCCGGCGTGCGGCTGGTCATCGGCACCTCCGGCCTGCCGGAAGGATTCCTCCGGGACCTGGAGACGGAGTGCCGCAAGCGGAAGATCGGCGCGGTAGCCGCGTCCAACTTCGCCATCGGCGCCGTCCTCATGCAGCACCTGGCCCGCGTGGCCGGGCGCTTCTTCGACTACGCGGAGATCATCGAGATGCACCACGAAGGCAAGGCCGACGCCCCCTCCGGCACGGCCATCGCCACGGCCAAGGGGATGGCGGCGGCGCGGGACAAGCCGTTCGTCGTCCCGCCTACGCTGAAGGAGAACGTGCCCGGCACGCGCGGCGGCGCCGTGGACGGCATCACCATCCACAGCGTTCGGCTGCCGGGGCTGGTCGCCCACCAGGAGGTCATCCTCGGCGGCAGCGGCGAGACGCTGCGCATCCGCCACGACTCGCTCAGCCGCGAATCGTTCATGCCGGGCGTGCTGCTGGCGATTCGAGAGGTGATGAACCGGCAGGAGCTGGTACTGGGCCTGGAACGCCTCATCGGCCTGACGTAAGCGCCCCATGCCCGGTAAGACAGTCCTCATCCTGGGCGGCGGCACCGGCGGCCTGGTGGCGGCGAACCGCCTCCGCCGCTTGCTCGGCAAAGAGCACCGCGTCGTCCTCGCGGACCGCACCCCCGAGCACACTTTCGCTCCGTCCTTCACCTGGGTGATGCTCGGCCAGCGGGACAGGCGGCGCGTCACCCGCGACCTCAGGCGCCTGGAGAAGAAGGGGATTGAGTTTCTACTCGGGGAGATCGCGGGCATCGACCCGGCCGCCAAGAAGGCGCAAATCGGCGACCGGGAGATGTCCTACGACTACCTGGTGATCGCCCTGGGCGCGCAGTACTCGTCCGAGGAGGTGCCGGGGTTGAACCGCGCCTGGACCTTCTACCACCTGGACGGCGCCGAGGGGCTGGCGGAGGAGTTGCCGAAGTTCACGTCTGGGCGCGTCGCCATCCTGATCAGCTCCCTGCCCTACAAGTGCCCGGCCGCTCCCTACGAAGGCGCCCTCCTCCTCGACGACTACTTCCGCCGCCGGCGCCTTCGCGGGGAAGTTGAGATCAAGGTCTACACGCCGGAGCCCCGGCCCCTGCCCGTGGCCGGCCAGGCCGCCGGCGAGATGGTGGAGGAGCTCCTGGCCAGCCGGGACATCGGTTTCACGCCGCAGGTCAAGGTGAAGTCCATCGACCACTCGTCCAGGGCTCTTCAGTTCGAGGACGGATCAGAGGCCCCCTTCGATCTGCTCGTCGCCACTCCCATACACCGGGCGCCGGACGTCCTGATGGCCGCCGGCCTGGCCGCCGCAGGCGGGTGGGTCTCCGTAGACCGCGAGACGCTGGCCACCTCCTTCCCCGACACCTACGCCATCGGCGACGCGGCGGCCATCCCCCTGGCGAACGGGATGATGCTGCCCAAGGCGGGGGTGTTCGCGCACGGCGAGGCGGAGGTCGTGGCCCGCAACATCGCGGCCGAGATCAACGAGGGCCGACCCATCTGGGCCTTCGGCGGCCAGGGCGCCTGCTTCCTGGAGACCGGCGGCGGCAGGGGCGCATACGTTAGCGGGCGCTTCTTCGCCGAGCCCGAGCCCGACGTCACCCTGCGGCGCCCCAGCCGCTTCTGGCACTGGGCCAAGGTCGGCTTCGAGCGCGTCTGGCTCTGGCGCTGGTTCTGAGGGGAGCCGGTGCCAACGCTCCCCGTGGCACAATAGGGGCGGACATGGCCACGACCGCGCGCCGGCGATACCCATCCCAGTACGAGGTGGACGTCCTGCTGAAGGACGGCTCCACCGTCCGCCTGCGTCCCGTCCGCCGCGACGACGGCCGGGCCCTGACCTCGCTCTTCCGGCGGCTGAGCCCCCGCTCCCTGTACCTGCGGTCCCACCACCAGGGCCGGCGCGTCAGCCCGGAAGAGGTCCGCCGCTTCACGCAAGTCGACTACGAAGACGCCTTCGGGCTGGTGGCCACGCTGGGAGAGCCGCCGCACGAGCGGATCGTCGCCTTCGGCCTGTACAGCCGGCTGGACGGCAGCGACCGGGCCGATGTGGCGTTCACGGTGGAGGACAGCCACCAGGGGCGCGGCATCGCCAGCCAGCTCCTGGACCATCTGGCCGTCGCGGCCCGGGAGCACGGCGTCTCGGCCTTCGAAGCGGACGTTCTGGGCGAGAACCGGGCCATGATGGACGTCTTCCGGGACAGCGGCTTCCCGGTGCAGAGCGGGCTCAAGTACGGCACCCTCCATGTGGCCTTCCCGATCGAGGAGACAGAGGAGGCGGAGCGTCGCGCCGCCGAGCGGGAGATGACGGCGGCGGCGGCCTCCCTGCGCGTCTTCTTCCAGCCCCGCAGCGTGGCCGTCGTCGGCGCCTCGCGGCAGCGGGGGAAGATCGGCGCCGAGATCTTCCACAACCTCCTCAAGGACGGCTTCACCGGCGTCATCTACCCCGTCAATCCCGAGGCGGCCGCCGTCGGCGCCGTAAAGGCCTATCCGTCCGTCCTGGACATCCCGGACGAGGTGGACCTGGCGATCGTGGCCGTGCCCGCCGGAGATGTGCTGGACGTGGCGGACGAATGCGCCCGCAAGGGGGTGCGGGGCATGGTGGTCATCTCCGCCGGCTTCCGCGAGGCCGGCGCCGAGGGCGCGGCCCTCGAGCAGGCGCTCCTGGCCAAGGCCCGCAGCTACGGGATGCGCATCGTGGGCCCCAACTGCATGGGCGTCGTCAACGCCGACCCGGCCGTGTCGCTGAACGGCACCTTCTCGCCCGTCTTCCCGCCCTTCGGCAACGTGGCGCTGCTCTCCCAGAGCGGCGCCCTCGGGCTGGCCCTGCTGGACTACTCACGGCAGCTGAACATCGGCCTGTCCACCTTCGTCAGCGTCGGCAACAGGGCCGACGTGTCCGGCAACGACCTCATCCAGTACTGGGAGCAGGACCCGGCCACCGACGTCATCCTGCTGTACCTGGAATCGTTCGGGAACCCGCGCAAGTTCTCGCGCCTGGCGCAGCGTATCTCGGCGCAGAAGCCGATTGTGGCGGTGAAGAGCGGCCGCACGGCCGCCGGCTCACGCGCCGCGGCGTCCCACACCGGCGCCCTGGCCTCCCTGGACGTCGCCTCGGACGCCCTGTTCCGCCAGGCCGGGGTCATCCGCGTGGACACGCTGGAGCAGCTCTTCGATGTGGCCAACCTGCTGGCCCACCAGCCGGTGCCAAAGGGCCGGCGGGTGGCCATCCTGACCAACGCCGGCGGGCCCGGCATCCTGGCCGCGGACGCCTGCGCGGCCTACGGCCTGGAGCTCCCCGGCCTGCCGGCGGAGACGGCGGCGGCGCTGCGGGCCTTCCTGCCGCCCACGGCCAGTCTGCGCAACCCGATCGACATGATCGCCTCCGCCAGTGCGGAGGACTACGGGCGCGCCCTGCGCTTGCTGTTGGCCGACGATTCCTTCGATTCGATTATCGTGATCTTCATCCCGCCCCTGGTGACGCAGGCGGAGGAGGTGGCGGCCGCGATCCGCGAGGCCGCGACACAGCTCCGCGGCGAGAAGACGGTCCTCACCTGTTTCATGAGCGCCCGCGGCGCCCCGCCGGAGCTGTCACGCGGCGGCGGGTGCGTCCTGCCCTCCTACGCCTTCCCGGAAGCGGCGGCGATGGCCCTCGCCAGGGTGTCGGAGCACGCCGAGTGGCGCAAGCGGCCGAGGGGCGCCGTGCCCCGGCTGGATGTCGAGACCGGCAGAGCCCGCGCCATCGTAGCGGCGGTGCAGCGTGCGGACGGCGGCGAGCGCGTATGGGCGCCGCCGGACCGGTGCTCGGAGCGGCTCGCCAGCTACGGCATCGGGTCGGTCCACAGCAAGTTGGCGCGGACTGCCAACGAGGCGGCCGCCGCCGCCAAACCGCTCGGCT
>JBGQEU010000003.1:0-16946 GCA_041496525.1 Dehalococcoidia bacterium | reverse complement strand
TTAACGGACCGATACGGGCCGGCGTAGAAACGTGGGCAGGTCCATATCGTCCCGGTTGTCCATGGCCTCGCCGCGCAGGCGCCGGAACTCCTCGTCCTCGATCCGTGATTCGAAGGTGGCGGCCTGTGCGAAGCCGACGGCGATAAGGGTGATCTTGACGTCGTCGCCCAGATCGGGGTCGGTGGTGGTGCCGAAGATGATCTCGGCGTCGGGATCGACAACCTCGGCGATGACCTGGGCGGCCATGTTGAGCTCGTGCAGGCCCAAGGCGCCGGAGCTGGCCACGTTGAAGAGGACGCCGCGGGCGCCGTGGATGTTGACGTCCAGGAGGGGGCTGGCGATGGCGGCCTGGGCGGCCTCGACGGCGCGGTTTTCGCCGCTGGACCGGCCGATGGCCATGAGGGCCGGCCCGGCCTCCGACATGATGCGGCGGACATCGGCGAAGTCCAGGTTGATATCGCCGGGCGTGGTGATGATGTCGGATATGCCCTGGATGCCCTGGCGCAGGACGTCGTCGGCCATCATGAAGGACTGTTCCACGGTGGTCTTCTGGTCGCAGACCGCAAGCAGGCGGTCGTTGGGAATGACGATGAGTGTATCGACTTCCTCCTGCAGTTGGGCGATGCCGCGGTCGGCGTTGGTGCGGCGGCGCTGGCCCTCGAATGCGAACGGCTTGGTGACCACGGCCACGGTGAGCGCGCCGAGATCCTTGGCCACCTGGGCCACCATGGGAGCGCCGCCGGTGCCCGTGCCGCCGCCCATGCCGGCGGTGATGAACACCATGTCGGCGCCCTTGAGGGCGTCCTTCAACTCCTCGCGGGACTCCTCGGCGGCGGCGCGGCCGCGCTCCGGGTCGCCGCCCACGCCGAGGCCGCGGGTGATACGATCGCCAATGCGGATGCGGGTCTCGGCCTCGCAGCGCATGAGGGCCTGGGCGTCCGTGTTGACGCCAACGAACTCGACGCCGGCGATGCGGGCCTGCACCATGCGGTTGACGGCGTTGCAGCCGCCGCCGCCGACGCCGACGACCTTGATGGGCGGCAGGCCGTCTAGTGTTGACTTACCTGACATCTGTTCTCGGCTCCTTTCCCCTGCGCGACTCTGGTTGCTGGCGTCTGTTCACTTCGGTATCAGTGTCTTGAACCACTTGCGCGCGCCTTCGAGCAGGCCATGTAGCTCGATGGCCGGCAGGTGAAACTCGGTCTTCGACCCGTTGCCGTTGTGCCCGTTTTCCAGCATCGCCCAGCGCAGGAGACCGACGCTGGTGGCGTAGGCCGGGCTATTCAGCGAGTCGGCGAGTCCGTGGATTCCCCGCGGGATGCCGACGCGAACGGGCATGCGCAACACCAGCTCCGACAGCTCGGCGATGCCGTGCAGGGCCGCGGTGCCGCCGGAGAGGACGAGGCCGGCCGCGATCATGTCGTCGAAGCCGGCGCGCTTGACGTCGATGTAGATCATCTCCAGGATCTCCTCGATGCGGGCCTGGAGGATCTCAGCGATACGGCGGCGCGACACCTCCTTGGTGCGCTGGCCGCCGAACGCCTCCACCTCGACCGTCTCCTCGGGGTTGACCTGGCTGGGCAGCGCGGACCCGTAGTTGATCTTCAGCTCCTCGACGTGCGAGAAGGGGGCGCGCAGGCCGGCCACCAGGTCGTGCGTGAGGTGGTAGCCGCCGACGGGAAGGACGCAGGTGTGGAAGAGGCTGCCCTCGACGAAGACCGCTACGTCGGTGGTACCGCCGCCGATGTCGGCGAGGACGACGCCCTGGGCCTTCTCCTCTTCCTCCAGCACCGCCTCGGCGGCCGCCAGGGGAGCGAAGACGAGGGCTTCTACCTGGACGCCGGCGCCCTCCACACACTGGGTGAGGTTCTGGATGGCGGTGACGGAGCCGGTGACGATGTGGGTGTCCATGTCCAGCCGCTGGCCGAACATGCCGACCGGGTCGGTGACCTGCTCCTGGCCATCGACGATGAAGAAGCGGGCGATGGTGTGGAGCACCTCCCGGTTGGTGGGCAGGCTGAGGGCGCGGGCGCCTTCCATGGCGCGGTCAATGTCTTCCTCCGTGATGGGGCGCTGTTTGCCGGGGATGGTGGCGATGCCGCGGTTGTTGATGGAGGTGGCGTGGTTGCCCCCAATACTCACGTGGGCGGACATGATACGGGAGCCGCTGGAGCGCTCTGCCCGCTCCACGGAGCCGGCGATGGCCTCCGTCGCCTCCTGGATGTTGTCTACCATGCCTCTTTTGACGCCCTGGGCGGGCGTAATGCCGACGCCCAGGATGCGGAGATCCTCTTCCGGCGTGACCTCCGCGACAAGGGTGCAGACTTTGCTGCTCCCCACGTCGATCGCGGCCAGGGTGTTGTCTTTCACCGGCGCATCACCTCCCGCTTATCACTGGAATGAAGGGCGGTCTCCGAACCGCAGGTCCAGGACATGCCCGGTCATAGTGTCGCGGCCGAGCTGCTTTTCTATCTCCTGCCAGACGGCGAGCTTGTATTGCATGTTCTGGCTATCGCCGACGACGACCCGGTAGCCGGCGTCCGTGGTGAGGGTAAGGCCGGTCGCCTGGGAGTAATCCAGGCCGGCGATGTTGAGGTCCAGCTGCTGTGGCAGCGCCTCCACAAGGGACCGGGTGAGGCCCACCGCGTCCGCATCGACATGGTCGCCGGGGACCAGGCGCCCGGGGTTGCTCAGGTCCCTGATAACCGGCGCACCGTCCGGCGGCTGCACGTCCTGCAGGACCACGCCATCGGAATCGATGACGTAGCGGTCCTGGCCCGCCTGCCAGTAGCCCCAGGGCGCGCGCTCTGTGACCTCGATGCGGACGGTCTGCGGCCAGTGGCGCTCTATCTGCACAGACTTGACCATCGGCAGGTACTGGATGCGCTCCTGGGCGGCGCTGAAGTCCAGCCGGAACAGGCTCTCGCCGTTCAGCCCCGCCAGTTGCTCAACCTGCTGGGGCGAGACCGTAGCCGTGCCCACGACCTCGACGTTCTGGACGCGCAGGAGCGGCGAAGTGTAGAGGGCAACGGCGCCGGCGATGACGGCGATGACGCCGAAGGCGATGCCGATGCGGCGCCAGCGATGACGGCGCAGCCGGCGTTCCGTCTTCTCGTCCAGGAAGACGTGGCCCTTGATGGCGCGCCGCCGGCCGGGGCTATACGCCATGGCCCTTCTCCTGGTGCCGCTCGAGGCCCAGCTCGATAAGGCGCGTGATGAGATCGCGGTAGGAGAGGCCGGCGTGCTCCCAGAGCCTGGGGTACATGCTCATGGGAGTGAAGCCGGGGATGGTGTTGACCTCGTTGATGTAGAAGCGGGCGTCCGGGGTGAGGAAGAAGTCCACCCGGGCCAGGCCCGCGCAGTCGATGGCCTTGTAGGCCTCGATGGCGGTCTCGCGGAGACGGTCGGAAACGGTGGCCGGGATATCGGCCGGGATGTGGAGCTGAGTGTGGGGGTCGTCGTACTTGGAGCGATAGTCGTAGAACTCCGCGTTGTAAGTGATCTCGCCCGCGGGTGAAGCCTCGGGCTCATCGTTGCCCAGGACGGCGACCTCGATCTCACGGCCGTCGATGGCCCGCTCTACCAGCACCTTGCGGTCGTAGCGGAAGGCCTCGGCGATGGCGGTCTCCAGGTCTTCGCGTGAGCGGGCCTTGGAGGTGCCGATGCTGGAGCCGCTGCTGGCGGGCTTGACGAAGCAGGGGTAGCCGATGGTGGCCTCAGCGGCGCGAAGGACGGCCGCGGAGCCGGCGCGCCAGCCGGAGGCGCGGATCTCCACGTCGTCGGCGACGGGGAAGTTGTGGTGGCGGAAGAACGTCTTCTGGAGGGCCTTGTCCATGCCCAGGGCGCTGGCGGCGACGCCGGCCCCGACGTAGGCGACGCCGGCCAGCTCCAGCAACCCCTGCAGGGTGCCGTCTTCGCCATTGGTGCCATGAATGAGCGGGAAGACGATGTCGACGCGGCGGAGGGCGCCCAGGGCGCCCGTGCGGTAGAGGAGGCCGTCGCCGAGGGGCTCGTCCAGGCTGCGCAGCCGCTCGGAGCGGATGCGGGTAAGGGCCTGTTCCGTCTGCGCGGGGGTGAGCCAGGTACCCTGACGGGTGACGCCGATGGGGATCGCCTGGAAGCGGTTCGTGTCAAGGGCGGACATGACGCCCTGGGCGGAGACAACCGAAACCTCGTGCTCTGCCGAGCGGCCGCCGAAAAGGACGCCCACCTTGAGGCGCTTCAGCCGGGGGTTCATAAGAACTCCCCCACCATGACGACTTCTGTCTCCAATACTACGCCGAAGCGCTCCCGCACGCGGTCTCGCGCCAGGGCGATGAGGGAGGTGATGTCTCTGGCGCTGGCGCCGCCCAGGTTGAGGATGAAGTTGGAGTGCAGCTCCGAGAACCGGGCGTTGCCGATGCGGTGGCCGCGCAGGCCGGCCTGGTCCACGTACCACCAGGCGGGCTGGTCCGGCGGGTTCTTGAAAACGGAGCCGCAGTTGCGGCCGGGGGGCTGCGCCGCCTTCCGCTGGGCGTCCAGCTCCTTGACGCGCTCCTTCAGGGTCTTGGCATCGCCCTGATGCACGCGCAGGTCCACAGAGAGGACCACGCTATTGCGGACGGCGCCGCGGGCCAAGGCGCTCTGGCGGTAGCTGAGGTCCAGCTGCTCAGGGGTCAACTCGCTAACCTGGCCGCGCTCGTCACTGAGGCGGGCGGTCTTGAGGACGTCGCTAAGGGAGTGGCCGTAGGCGCCGGCATTGGTGACGACGGCGCCGCCGAGGCTGCCGGGGATACCGCAGGCCCACTCCAGGCCGGAGTAGCCGGCGGTGCAGAGGCGGCGGGCCAACCCGGCGAAGCTGACACCACTGGCGACGTGTATCTTGAAGCCGGCGCCGTTCTGGGCCGGCCCCTCAACCTGATTGGTGCGGTTTTCGATCGTCAGGCCGCGCACGCCGCCATCGCCGACGAGGACGTTGGAGCCGGAGCCGAAGATGAAGACCGGGACCAGATGCTTCCTGGCGATGGCGAAGGCCTGCCGCAGCTGCTCCTCGGTGCGGGGGACTGCGTACGCGTCCGCCGGGCCGCCGGTGCCGAAGGTGGTGTGGCGCGAGAGCGGCTCGTTCAGCTTGACAGGCAGGACGGCGCGAAGGTCTGCCAGGAATCCTGCGGCCAGGCTCGGCACAGCCATTTCGGTCATCTTGACCTCAAGAGCTCCAGGACTGCGGGACCGGCTTCTTCGACGTCACCGGCGCCGACAGTGAAGAAAACGTCGCCCGGCTGCAGGGCGCCGGCGACGCTGCGGGCGCATTCGTCCAGGTCGCCGGCGTAGCGCGCCTGCGGCTGCACGATCTGGCGGGACAGCTCCTCGCCGCTCATGCCGGCGGACGGCTCTTCCCGCGCGGCATAGGTGCGGGCGACGAAGAGCAGATCGCAGTCGCGGAAGCAGGTGCGGAACTCGTCCAGGAGGTAGGTTGTGCGGGTATAGGTGTGTGGCTGGAAGAGGATGACCAGCCGCCGGCCCGGGAAGCGGGCCCGGGCGGCGGCCAGATCGGCGCGGATCTCGCTGGGGTGGTGCGCATAACTGTCCATTACGGTGACGCCGGCGGCCTCGCCGACGAGCTGGAAGCGGCGGCGGGCGCCGCGAAACTCGGCGATCGCGCCGCGGATGTCCTCTGCCGGCAGGCCCAGGATGTGGCCGACGGCAATGGCGCCGAGCGCGTTGCTGATGTTGTGGCTGCCGGGCAGATGCGTCGTTACACTCCCCCACACCTGTTTGTGGAATTCTACCACAAAGGTTGATGCGTCTATACCCTTTTGCCCTTCAATTTTGTGGAGGACGGGCGAAATATTTTCAGCGGTCCAATCGGCTTCCGAATGCAGACTGTAGGAGACGACGTGGACGGGGTGGGTCACGTCGTCTCCTACAGTCGAGGGAAGGAGGGCCTGCAGGGCAGGGGAGTCCTGGCAGGCCACGATATAACCGGAATCTTCAACTTGAGAGAGAAACTGCCGGAAAGCCGCCTGCAGGTTCTCGAAGGAGCCGTAGTAGTCCAGGTGGTCCGGCTCCAAATTGGTGACGAGGGCGATGTATGGGCGATAGCTCAGGAAGGCGGCGTCGAACTCGTCGGCCTCGACGACGAAGTGAGGCCCATCGCCGGGCATGGCGTTGGTCTCCAGGTCCAGCATCTCGCCGCCCACCATGAAGGTGGGTGAGAGGCCGGCGCGCCAGAGCATATAGGCGATGAGGGAAGAAGTGGTGGTCTTGCCGTGGCTGCCGGCGACGGCGATCACCTGCTTGCCATCCATGAGACGGGCGATCATCGGCGCCCGCTTGATGGTGGCGATGCCGCGGCGGCGGGCCTCCGTAAGTTCGGGGTTGTCCTCATGAGCGGCAGAGGTGTAGACGACGAGCTGGGCGTCGTCGATGTGCTCGGCCCGGTGCCCCTGGTGGACCGTGACGCCCAGCTCTTCCAGGCGCGCGGTCAGAGGTGAAGGGTGAACGTCCGAGCCGGAGACGGTGTGGCCGCGCGAGCGCAGGATACGGGCGATGCCGGACATGTGAATGCCGCCTACGCCGACCAGGTGGACGCGCTGGGGGATGGCGCCGACGGCGACTTCAGTCATGGCTGTTCTCGCGGGCATGGCCGTTCTCGCCGGCGAGGTCGAGCAGGATGTGGGCAATGCGGCTGGCGGCGTTGGGTCGCGCCAGGCGCCGGGAAGCCTCCCGCATGTCGCGGAGGCGGTTCTCATCGTGCAGGAGCCCGCCGACCAGGGGGAGGAGGCTGCCCAGTTCGGAGTCCTCTAGGACGACGGCGGCGCCGTGGCGCTCCAGGTAGCTGGCGTTGAGGCCCTGGTGGCCGCCGGCGTAGGGGTAGGGGACCAGGATGGCCGGCAGGCCGACGGCGGGCAGCTCGCCGAGGACGGAGGCGCCGGACCGGCACACTGCCAGGTCGGCGGCAGCCATCGCCCAGGGCGTCTCATCGTGCAGGTAGCCGAAGAGGTGGTAGCGGGCGCGCAGGTCGTCCGGGAACCCGTTGCGGATTTGGCTCAGCCAGGGCTCATCGGCGCGGCCGCAGAGGTGGACAACTTCACATAACTGCAATAGCCCGGGGAGCTCGGCGGCGACGGCCTTGTTGATGCTGTGGGCGCCCTGCGAGGCGCCGGTGACAAAGAGCACCTTCTCCTCGGGGCCCAGGCCGAGACGCTCGCGGCCCCCGGCCCGGTGGGCGAGCCAGAACTCGTCCCGGACAGGGTAGCCGGTGACGGCGCTCTTGCCTGCGGGCAGGCGGCGCAGGCTCTCTACGGCGGTAACGGCGACCCGCTGCGCCAGACGGGCGATGGCACGCACGGCCCAGCCCGGGTAGAGGTCCGGCAGGTAGACGGCGAGCGGGATGCCACGGCTGCGGGCGGCGAGGGCGATGGGGAAGCTGGCGTAGCCGCCCGTGGAAAGGACGACCTGCGGCATGAACTCCCGGAGGATGGCGCGGGCCTGGGCTGTGCCGAGGGCGATCTGCGCCGTGTTGGCGGCCATCTCCCACGGGAGGCGGCCGCGGACGGGAGCAGAGCGGACGCCGCGGAAGGGGAAGCCGGCCTGTTCCACTATGCCGGCCTCGGCGCCGCCGGCGGAGCCGACGTAGAGGACTTGTAGCCTGGCGCCGGGCTGGAGTTCCCGGCCCAGCGCCCTGGCCACGCTGAGGGCCGGGTAGACGTGGCCGCCCGTGCCGCCGCCGCTCAGGACCAGCCTCACGCGGGGCCCCTTTCGAAGGAGGTCCCGCGGTGGGGGGAACGGTTGAAGCGGGCCGCCGGACGCGGCGACGAGCGCTCCATGTAGGGGACGTCCGACGTATAACGGGAGACGCTGAGGAGGACGCCGACGGCGGCCAGGATCCAGATGAGCGAGGAGCCGCCGTAGCTCAGGAAGGGCAGAGGCACGCCGGTGAGGGGTATCGTGCGGGTGATGCCGCCGATGTTGATGAGGGTCTGGAAGGTGATCCAACTGACGATGCCGATGCCGAGAAGGGTGGCGAACCGGTCCTGGGAACGCATGGTCACGCGCAGGCCGCGATAGACGAAGAAGGCGAACATCCCCAGGATGACCATCAGTCCGATGAAGCCGATCTCCTCGCCCAGGATGGCGAAGACGCCGTCCGTGTGGGCGCCGGGGACATAGAAGTACTTCTGGCGGCTGACCCCCCAGCCGAGACCGAGGGGGCCGCCGCTGCCGAGGGCGATGAGCAGCTGGATGACCTGGAAGCCGAGGCCTTGCGGATCGGACTCCGGGGAGACGAAGCTGACCAGGCGGTCCAGCTGGTAGTCCCTCTGCAGGATGACGGCGTAGCTGATGAAGCCACCGACGCCGATGAGCAGGGCGAGATGGCTGAGGGGCGCGCCGGCAACGAAGAAGAGCGTGCTGGCCGTGAGGAGGATGATGATCGTCGTGCCCATGTCGGGCTCCGCGATGACGAGGCCGCCGACGACCCCAAGGAGGAGAACAAAAGGCACGAAGCCCAGCGAGAACTTATTGATCTGCTGGCCGCGGCTGGCCAGCCAGGCGGAGATGTAGATAATCACGGCCAGCTTGGCGAACTCGCTCGGCTGGAGGACGACCGGGCCCAGCGCGAACCAGCGGGCGGCGCCGTTGCGCTGGACGCCGATGCCCGGCAGCAGTACAGCCACGAGGCCGACGAGGGCAATGGCCAGCATCGGTACGCTGAGGGCCCGCAGGTGGTTGTAGTCGAGGCGCATGAAGAAGATGAGGGCGCCGACGCCGACCAGCGCGAAGATGGCCTGGCGGGCGACGAAGTAGTTGGCGTCGCCGTATTCCTGGTAGCCCACGGCGAAGCTGGCGCTGTAGACGGCCAGCAGGCCGGTGATGAGCAGCATGGCTGTGGCGACTAGCAGCAGGTAGTCAGGCTTGCCGGGCCGCCGGGCGCCGGCCTGGCGGAAGGGGGTTTGCTGGTCTACGGCAGGGATGGCTGCACCTCCCCTTCGGCTGCGCTGGGGACAGGCTTGATCATCTGCTGGACAAGGCCCCGGAAATGGTCGCCGCGACGCTCGAAGTTGTCGTAGGCGTCGTAGCTGGTGCAGGCGGGCGAAAGGAGGACGACATTGCCGGGGCGAGCGGCGGCGTGGGCCGCTTCCACGGCCGCGGCCAGGTCGGATGTCCTCTGGATCTGTCCCCGACGCGAGGACCCCGCCGCGCGGAACGCCTCCTCGAGCTTGGCTGCTGACTCGCCGAAGAGGATGACGGCGCGGCAGCGGCGCAAGGCCTCGCGCGCCAGCTCTTCCAGTGGCAACTGCTTGTCGCGGCCGCCGAGGAGGAGGACTATCGGTTCGTTGAAGGAGCGCAGGCCGGCCAGCGTGCGCTCCGGCGTGGTGGCGATGCTGTCGTTGTAGTAGCAGGCGCCCCCCACCTCGCCGGCGAGTTCGAGCCGGTGGGGGACGCCGCGGAAGTTCTCCACGGCGCAGGCGATGGCCTCCGGCGCGACGCCACAGGCGAGGCCTATGGCGGCGGCGGCCAGCGCGTTGGATTGGTTGTGGCGGCCTCGCAGGCGCAGGCTCTCCATCGGGAAGAGGGGCTGGCGGAGGCGGCCGCAGCGGACCCGCGCCCAGCCGTTGCTGAGGTAGACGCCGTCGCCGGGGATGGAATTGCCCAGGCTGAACCAGAGCAGCCGTCCCTTGACGAGGGGCTGCAGCGCCCGGGCTTCCGGGTCGTCGTGGCCGAGGACGGCGATGTCGTCGTGAGTCTGGAAGCGGATGAGGTTAGCTTTGAGGCGGCGGTATTCGTCCCAGCTAAAGCGGTCCAGGTGATTGGGCGTGACGTTCAGGACGGCGGCGACATGGGGACTGCGGTCCACGAGCTGGAGTTGTGTGTGGCTGACCTCCAGCACGGACCAGGTGTAGGCGCGCACGGAGTCCAGGTGGTCGAGCAAGGCGACGCCGATGTTGCCGCCGACGAAGACGGGGCGCTCATCAGCCTGGAACATCTCGCCGACGAGGGCGGTCGTCGTCGTCTTGCCGCTGGAGCCGGTGATGCCGGCGACCGGGCCGGGGCAGAGGTCCATGAACAGCCCGACCATGGTGAGCATTGGAATGCCGCGCGACCGCGCCTCTTGGAGCAGAGGCAGCTCCAGTGGAACGCTCTGCGAGACGAAGACGGCATCCGCATCAGCGATGGCGGCCGGGTCATTGCCGCCGAGGGCGAAGCGGACCGGCATGTCGGCGATCTCCCGGACGCGGTCGGCGAGCTTCTGCGGCGGCTTGGAGTCGGAGACGGTGACGAGGGCGCCCTGCCGGGCCAGATACCGGACGAGGTCCACACCTTCGATGCCGAGACCGACAACCGTTACGCGCTTATCCGCGAAGTCCAGGTCATCGAGGCGGCGCTGTCGCATCGCCACGCTACACCTCCAACGCCAGGATGATACCGACGGCAGCGCCCAGGGCGCCAACGATCCAGAAGCGCTGCACCACCTGTACCTCGCCCCAGCCCAGCTCCTCGAAGTGGTGGTGCAGGGGCGCCATGCGGAAGATCCGCCGGCCGCCCGTCAGCTTGAAGTAACCTATCTGCAGGCCGACCGACAGGCCTTCCAAGACGAACACGATGCCAATCAACGGCAGTACCAGCCACTGGCCCGTCATGAAAGCGACGAGGGCCAGGCCGCCGCCGACCGGCAGCGCGCCGACATCGCCCATGAAGGCCGCCGCTGGGTGCGAGTTGTGCCACAGGAAGCCCAGCAGGGCGCCCGTGGCTGTGAAGCAGAAAGCGCCCAGGTAGTCCTGGTCCTGCGTCAGCGCGATGAACCCGTACGCCGCGAAGGCGATGGCTCCGGCGCCGGCGACGAGTCCGTCCAGTCCGTCCGTGACGGCCACGCCGCCTGCGGTCAGCACGACCACCGCCAGCGCGATGGCGACGTAGAGCGCGCCGAGATCGTGGCGGCCGTCGTACGGAATGTTGATGCGGCTCAGGTCCAGTTGGTCGTATAGCCCATAGCCGGCTGCCAGCCCGATGCCGATGAACGCCAGTAGCTTCACCCTGCGCGCCAGCGCTCGCTGTTCACGCCCCTGTAGCGACCCGAGGTCGTCGGCAAAGCCGAGCGCCGCCAGCGCGGCCATGATGATGAGCGGCGCCGCTATCGAGTAACGCCCGAAGAAGTTGCCGGCCAGCGTAACGACGGCTATCCCGGTCACGATCAGGATACCACCCATCGTCGGCGTACCGGCCTTCGCCGCGTGGTGCGCGGGCGCCACGCGCGGCGCACTGCCGGGGACCGCGCCTGCGGCCGGCTCGCGGAGGTATTCGTATATCTCCTTGCCCACGTTGAAGCGGCGGAGGAGGCTCACGGCCGGGTATCCTGCCATCGCTGTCGCCACCAAAGTTATCGCTCCCAGGGTGAGGGCATAAGTCATCTAATCACCAGGGCGTCCACTACGTCTTCCAGGGCCAGGGCGCGCGAAGCCTTGATCAGGAGGTGGTCGCCGGTGCGGGTTTCGCGTCGCAACCTCTCGATCGCCTCCTCTTTCGAATTCAGGAAGTGGGTCTCCCGCAGGCCGGCGGCGGCAGCCGCGGCCAGCGGCCGGGCGCGCTCGCCGATGACGAAGACCAGGTCGCAGACGGCAGCCGCGCGCTCGCCGACGCGGCGGTGCCCCGCCTCTTCGGCGTCGCCCAGCTCCCGCATGTCGCCGAGGAGGGCGACACGGCGGCCGGGCAGCTCGGCCAGCAGGTCCAGGGCCGCCAGCATGGAGGCCGGGCTGGCGTTGTAGGTGTCGTCGATGAGGGTGCAGCCGTTAGGGCCCGGCAGGACGCGCAGCCGCAGGTCGAAGCGCGCCTCGGCCAGCGCGTCCGCGATCTCGTTCAGGGTGAACCCCTCCTGCAGGGCGACGGCCGCCGCGGCCAGGGCCGGGTAGACGTGATGCTTGCCGGGCAGCGGGCAGCGGACGCGCACCGAATCCCGGCCGAAGATCAGCCGGAAGGAGATACCGTCGAGGCCGTGGCCGTCGAGTTCGCCGGCGCGGACGTGGCACTGGGAGGAGAGGCCGTAAAGGACGGCCTGCGCCCGGGTGCGTACAGCCATCGCCGCCACGCGCGCATCGTCGCCGTTGAGGACAGCGACACCGTCCGGGGGCAGCGCTTCCACGAGCTCGGCTTTGGCGGCGGCGATCGCCCCCATAGAGCCGAGGCGCTCCAGGTGGACCGGGCCGACGTTGGTGACGACGCCGATTCGCGGCGCCGCGATCTTCGCCAGGAGGGCGATGTCGCCCGGCGCGTACATGCCGAGCTCCAGGACGGCGCGCTCGTGCTGCGGCGTCAGGCCGAGGAGGGTGAGCGGGATGCCGATCTCCGTGTTGATGTTGGCCTCGCTCTTGAGGACGCGATGGTGGCGGGCGAGGACGGAGGCGACAAGTTCCTTGCAGGTGGTCTTGCCGACGCTGCCGGTGACGGCGATGACGCCTACATCATGGCGGCGACGCCAGTAGGCGGCGAGACGTTGCAGCGCCTGGAGGGTATCGCTGACCTGGAACACGGCCGCGTTCGGCGGCGCTTCCAGCGGCCGTTCGACGACAGCGCCTGCTGCCCCGGCGGCGAGGGCGGCGGCGACAAAGTCGTGGCCATCGGCGCGTTCGCCGCGCAGGGCGAAGAAGAGGTCGCCCGCGGCGGCCTCCCGGGAGTCGATGACGGCGCGGGAGAAGGTGGCGCCGGCCGGGCCTCCGCCGGCTACCAGCAAGCCGTTAATCCCCTCCCAGACATCAGCCACTGCGAGTATCCTCCCCATGTTAAGCGATCTATGGCAGGTTCGAGACGAGCACTGGTTCGGTGGGTGGCACGTTCAGATAAGGAAGCGCGGCCTCCACGATATGGTCGAAGACGGGGGCGGCGACCACAGTGCCCCAGGGGACGTCCTTCGGCTCGTCGATCTTGACCAGGATGGCGAGCTGCGGGTCGTCCAGGGGAGCCACGCCGACGAAGGAAGCGATATAGGCGTCCGGCTTGTACACGCCGTTCCCGGTAGCGATGTTCGCGGTTCCCGTCTTACCCCCGACCTTGTATCCCTGCACGTCCAGGTAGCTCTTGGGGATCCCGTTTACGACAACGCCCATCATCTGGCGGAGGGTGCGGGCGGCTTCCGGGGACATGACCTGTCGCACAGGCTCCGGCTCAACCACCTGGCTGCCGTTGGGGCCGGCGATCTCCTTGACGACCTGCGGCTTCATAGACAGTCCGTCGTTGGCGATGGTGGCGACGGTCATGGCCATCTGCAGCGGCGTGACGCTGATGCCCTGGCCGAAGCTGTTAGTGGCCATATCGACGGCGCCCCAGTTGTCGGGGTCGTTCTGCGGCGTGCGCACCTGGCCCGCCGCCTCGCCGGAGAGACCGATGCCGGTCGGCGAGCCGAAGCCGAAGCGGTGGACGTAGTCGTAGAAGCGGTCCGGGCCGCAGAGGCTGGACAGCCAGGCGGCGCCGGTGTTCAGGCTCTTGGACAGGATCTGCTGGACGGTCTGGGAGCCGTTGGCGGAGAAGTCCCAGTTGTGGATGCTCCAGCCGCCGACGTTGACCACGCCTTCGTCGTACCACCACGTGCTGGGGGAGACGAGGCCGAGGTCGAGGGCGGCGGAGGCGGTGACGAGTTTGAAGACGGAACCGGGCTCGTACGGGTCGGTGATGGCACGGTTGCGGAAGAGGGCCAGCTTCGACTCGTCGCTGAGGTCCGGTTTCGTAAGGTCTGCCATGGGGTTGCTGGCCATGGCCAGGATCTGGCCCGTCTTCGGCTGGATGACGATGACGGTGCCGCCGGTCGCCTTGTGGGCGTCGATGGCCTGCTGCAGCTCTTTCTCGGCCAGGCGCTGGATGAAGCGGTCTAGGCTAAGTACGACGTTGGCGCCCGGCTGGGACGGCGTCTCGTTGCGGCTACCAACGGCGATCTGGTTGCCCAGACCGTCGCGCTCGTATGTAAGCGTCCCCTTGGCGCCGCCGAGCGTCTGTTCCAGGTCCGCCTCAAGCCCGCTGAGGCCGGCGCCGTCATGTCCGACGAAGCCCAGGAGCTGCGCCGCCAGGTTCCCCTCCGGATAGACGCGACGGCTGGCCTCCAGCAGGCGAACGCCCGTGAGGCCGAGCTTGCGGACCGCTGCCGCCTGGGCGTAATCGAGCGCTCTGGCGACGGGCACCTCGAAGACGTCGGTCTTGGCGACTAGGGAGAGCATGTCCTGGGCCGGTGCATGGGTGATCTCGCTGATCTTGTTCGCGGCGGCGGCAGCCTCGTCCGGCTTGTCCCAGGCGCGGCGCTCCACCATCACGTCAAAGGCGTCCTCGCTGGCGGCCAGCGGGTAGCCGTTGCGGTCCAGCAGGGCGCCGCGGCGGTCGGACACGGTCTCCTGGCTGATGTGCATCTGGCGGGCCTCGGTGGCGTACCGCTCATGGTCCCAGAGCTGGAGCTGGGCCAGGCGGAAGGTAATGACCACGGCGCCGAGTGCCATGGCCGCGATCACCGCCCAGAGCCGCCAGTTGGTGTTGAGCCGCCGCTTGCCCACAGCCATGTCCTACGGTAACGGCACCCAGCCGAAGAGGTCCTCCCAGAGGGAGGAGCCGTTGTCTGCGTGCTGCGGTTGAGGCGGCAGGAAGCGGCTGGGGAGCCGGTCTTCCTGCGGCGCCGGGGCATCGACGCGAATATAGTGCACTTCGTTGGGCGGCCCCATCTTGAATCGCGCCTTGGCCTCCTGCTCAATGCGGTTCAGGCTACCCAGTTGGGCGACTTCGACCTCCAGCTCGCGCAGGCGGGCCTGGGCGTCCGTCTTCTGCTGCTCCAGGAGATGGATGTTGCCCGCGATGGAGGTGGCGCCGCTGGACTGGACGAGCGGCAGCAAGGCGGCCACGCCGATGACAAGAGCGGCGAGGATGAGTGCGACGGGCAGACTGGGGGCGTGGAGGAGGCCGGTGAGGGCGCCGGCGCCGCTCTTGGGGACGGTCGCCATCTATCCTCCCTCCTCTGGGCGCAGGTCCAGCCTTGCGGCCGCCCGCAGGCGAGCGCTGCGGCTGCGCGGATTGGCGTCGATCTCCTGCTCGGTGGGGGTGACGGTGTGTTTGGTGATGATGTGCATGGTGGCGCGATGGCCGCAGGTGCAGCCCGGCACCTCCGGCGGGCAGATGCAGTCGCGCGATTCGCGCTGGAAGAACTGCTTGACGATGCGGTCTTCCAGGGAGTGGAACGAGATGACGACGAGACGGCCGCCCAGGCCCAGGATGTCGCGGGCCTGCTCCAGCCCCGCCGTCAACGCGTTCAGCTCGTCGTTGACGGCGATGCGGAGGGCCTGGAAGGTGCGGGTGGCCGGGTGGATGCGGCTACGGCCGCCCGGCATGGCCCGGGAGACGACCGCCGCCAGCTCCAGGCTGGTGCGCAAGGGCCGGGCGCGCACGATGGCGCGGGCGATGCGGCGGCTGGCGCGCTCCTCGCCGAAGCGCCAGATGACGTCAGCCAGCTCTGCTTCCGGGTACTCGTTGACGATGTCGGCGGCGGTCAGCGGCTGCCGGGGGCTGAATCGCATGTCCAGCGGCGCCTCCGTCTGGAAGCTGAACCCGCGCTCCGTGTCGGCCAGTTGCAGGGACGAGAGGCCAAGGTCGAAGAGGACGCCGTGGACCGGCACGAAGTTGAGCCCGCGGCAGGTCTCCGCCAGTTCGCGGAAGTTGGCCTCGACCAGCTTGACGGACTCGGCGAAGGGCGCCAGGTTGCGCTCCGCGATGCTGATGGCCTGGGGGTCGGCATCGAGGCCGAGGAGCAGCCCTCCCGGGGCGGCGGCTTCGATGATGGCGCGGGCGTGCCCGCCGGCGCCGGCGGTGCAGTCGACGTAGCGGCCACCGGGCTGGACCGCCAGGTAGCGGACGACTTCCTCCGTTAGGACAGGGGCGTGGGTCAGGGTCTCCTTGGGGGACAAGATTGCAACCACCTGTCCCTATCCCCCAGGCCCCGGTTCCACGGAAGTGGACTCCGCCGTCTCCAGTTCTCGCTCCCACTTGACGGGGTCCCAGATCTCCAGGCACTCGCGGCGCCCGACGATCACGATGGCCCCGTTCAGCCCCACCATCTCGCGGTACTTGGCGGGAATCAGGATGCGGCCCTGGCGGTCCAGCTCGGTGTCAAAGGAGCGGGCATCGAAGAGCCGGCGCGACCGGCGGCCGAACCTGGTTGTGTCGGGCTCGGCTGCCACGCGGTCGGACCGCTCCTGGAATCCGGATTCGGAGTAGAGCTCCAGGCAGCCGTCGACGCCCGGGGTGATGACGACCCGGTTATCGGGGAATTCGTGGCGGTAGCGGGCCGGAATGGCGACCCGTCCCCTGTCATCGAGTGTGTGTTCGTATGTGCCCCGAAAGGCCATGACGCGACCGCTTTCCCCCTACTACCGCTGGGGCCCGGATGTTACAATCGGTCTAAAAGATCGGCCTGCCTGTCTCACGTGGAGGGTCCGGCGAACCGAATACCGACGAGGGGAGCGGCCCCCACTGCTCCCCACTTCGTGGGAAATCATACCACCGTCCACCCATGTGTCAAGTGCTTATACAATAGATTTCCGTGTTTTTCCAATTTTCCCGCCGCACATGCTGTTCCGAGCCGCCGTCCTGACCGTCTCCGACATGGGGTCGCGCGGCGAGCGCGAAGACACCTCCGGGGCCGCGGTCCGGGAGCTGCTGACGTCCATCGGCCTTGAGGTCGTGCGGTACGAGATCGTCGCCGACGAGGCGGCCCTGATATCGCAGCGTCTGTCAGAGTGGGCGGGCGCGGTCGACCTGATCGTGACGACGGGCGGGACAGGGCTGGGGCCGCGCGACGTAACGCCGCAGGCGACGCAGGCCGTGCTGGACTACGATGCGCCGGGGATCGCCGAGGCGATGCGGGCTGCGGGGCTGAAGCACACGCCGATGTCCATGCTGAGCCGGGCCGTGGCCGGCGTGCGCGGCCGGACGCTGATCGTCAACCT
>JBGQEU010000002.1:0-17731 GCA_041496525.1 Dehalococcoidia bacterium | reverse complement strand
CCCGCGCACTCGCCTCCCTCAGGTGCTGGACGGCGTGTACGAGGCCTGCGACCGCGCCGGCTTCCGCGTCGCCAACGTCTTCCACGCCGGCGACGGCAACCTCCACCCCAACGTCCTCTTCGACGAGCGGGTGCCGGGAGCGACCGACCGCGTGCTGGCGCTGGGCGAGGAGATCATGCGCCTGTGCGTCGATGCCGGCGGCTCCATCACCGGCGAGCACGGCGTCGGCTACGAGAAGCGGAACTATATGTCGTGGATCTTCTCCGACGATGACATGACAGTGATGTCGCGGCTGAAGCTGGCTTTTGGCGCCGGCGATATGTTCAACCCGGGGAAGGTCTTCCCCACGACGAAGGGCTGCGGCGAGGTGTCCTCGCGCATGCGAGCGGCCATCGCCAGGGCCGGGCCGGACGCCTACATTTAGCTCCCATGGTGAAGCAGGCTTCGCTCCTCACCGACCTCGAGTCAATTGCCGGACACCGGCACGTGTCTACGGGCGATGAGCAGTTCTCCGTGGACGGCCTGCTGCCGCAGGCCGTGGTCCGGCCCGGGAGCTACGCGGAGGTCGCCGAGGTGCTGCGTTATGCCAACGGCGCCGCCTTCGCCGTCATCCCCTGGGGCGGCGGCACGGCGATGGGGTTGGGCAACACGCCCTGCCGCTACGACATCGCGCTCTGCCTCTCACGGCTGAACAAGGTCACCGAGCATGAGCCGGCGGACTTGACGGCGACGTGCCAGGCCGGGATGTCGCTCCAGGCACTGCGGAAGCACCTGGCCGCCGCCGGGCAGATGGTCCCGTTCGATCCTTCGCTGTCCGGACGTTCGACAATCGGCGGGCTGCTGGCCACGAACGCATATGGCCCGGCGCGGCACGCCTACGGCGCCGCGCGCGACTTCACCATCGGCCTGCGCGTGGTGACGGCGGACGGCCGCCTGACACGGGCGGGCGGCCGCGTGGTGAAGAATGTGGCCGGATACGATCTGTGCAAGCTGTACGTCGGATCGCTGGGGACGCTCGGCGTGATCGTCGAGGCCACGTTCAAAGTGGCGCCCCTGCCCAAGGCGGAGCGGCGCATCGTGCTGCGCTTCCCCTCGGCGGCCGCCGCCTGTGGCCTGGCCGCGGATGCGCACCGGTGGGGTCTGAGCCTGCGCGGCGCGGAACTGCTGAACGAGAGCGCGGCGCGAGGGGTGGGCATCCCGCCCGCAGACGGCGGCTATCTCCTGCTCCTGGACCTGGCCGGCGGGCAGCAGGCCGTAGAGCGCTCGCAGCGGGAGATCGAAAAGCTGGCGGCCGGCGCCGGCGCCCGCGCGCTAACGGTGACGAAGGGGATGAGGCCCCCACGGCTCATGGACCCCACGCCGGCCGGCACGGGGATGCGCTGCCGGGCCAGCGTCCTGCCGGGGCAAGCCGCAGACCTGATCGTGGCCATCGGCGAGGCGACGGGGGCGGAGACTTGCATCGTCGCCTATCCGACGCTGGGCGCACTGCGGGTAGCGATACCAGGCGGCGACGGCCCGTCCGGGCCGCTCCAGCGGCTGCGCGAGGCTGTGCGGCGCGAGCGCGGCACGCTGGTCGTCGAATCTTGCCCGGCCACCCTGAAGCGCGAGATCGATGTCTTCGGCCAGGAGCCGCCATCGTTCGGGCTCATGCGGCGGGTCAAGGAACAGTTCGATCCGAATGGAACACTGAGTCCGGGGCGGTATCTGGGACGCCTGTGATGACCCAGGGCCGCCGTATTCCCGGACCGTTTGCGCCGTCGGAGGCAGACCTATCGCGGTGTGTGCGCTGCGGGCTGTGCCTCCAGCACTGTCCCACCTATCTGCAGACGGGCCTGGAGACGGAATCGCCACGGGGGCGGCTCTACTTGATCCGGGCGCTGGCCGAGGGCCGCATTGAGCCAACCGGCAATGTTGCCGGACACCTGGACCAGTGCCTACAGTGCCGGAACTGCGAGGCCGTCTGTCCGTCCGGGGTGCCGTACGGACGGATCATGGAGGGCGCCCGCGCCGTCGTGCTGAGCGGCGACCGGCCGCCTGCCTCCTGGCGCCTGCGGGCGTTCTTCCTGCGCCAGGTCGTCGCCCGGCCCGGACGGCTGGCCGTGCTGGCGTCGGCGCTGCGTGCGTACCAGGCATCCGGCCTGCGAAACGTCGTTGAGCGCATCCCCGTCGTCCGCGACCGCGCCCTGCTGGCTCCGACGTTCTCGGGGCGGCCGTTCCGGGGCAGCGGGGTGATCGCCCGGCCGGCCGGGCCGGCCCGGCGGCAGGTGGCCATTCTCACCGGCTGTATCATGCCCCTGGCTTACGGCCGCGTGCACCGGGCGACTGTGCGCGTGCTGGCCCGCAACGGCTGCGAAGTGATTGCGCCCGCGGCGCAGGTCTGCTGCGGGGCCCTGCACGCGCACAACGGGGATGCGCCCACAGCGCGGGACCTGGCTCGGCGCAACATCGATGTCTTTCTCCAAACGCCGGGCGATGCCATCGTCGTCAACTCCGCCGGCTGCGGCGCGGCGATGAAGGAGTACGGAGAGGCGCTGGCCGAGGACCCCCTCTACCGCGAGAAGGCGCGGCGCTTCTCCAGCCTGGTCACCGACATCCACGAGTTCCTGGTCAACCTCCCGTTCGACCGGCCCGCGGGTGCACTCGACCTCGATGTGACATACCAGGACCCCTGCCACCTGGCGCACGCCCAGCGCCTGCCGCACGTCGCGCGACAGGTGCTTGAGGCCATCCCCGGCCTGCGCCTCATCGAGTTGGCGCACGGCGACCGCTGCTGTGGTAGCGCCGGCGTTTACTCCCTGACGCAGGCCCGGATGTCGCTGCGGCTCCTGGACGAAAAGATGACAGACGTGGCGCGGACAGGGGCCAACCTGATCGCGACGGCCAACCCGGGCTGCATGGCGCAACTGGAGGCGGGACTGCGCCGCCACCGGCTGCCCGGACGCGTCCTGCACGTCATGGAGTTGCTCGACAGGTCGTATCGCGCGGCGCCCGCCCCTTAGCCTATTCACCGGCTGTTCACCGGCCACAGGCAGGGATTAACCGTTAGTCAACTACCCCTCTGTCATACTCGTAATGGGTCAAGGTACTATCTCTCTGGAATCGGTATTATGGAAAGTTTCTGCGGCAATCAACCCCCACTGTTGTAACGGCGCGTCAGCGAAGGCGTCTATTGTTCATCTCCAAGACCGGCGACCGAACAGACCGGGCCCTCGACCGGGGTCCGGACAGCGAGGGGGAAACAATGGTTACCATGCGCCTGGCGATCGACCAGCGCAGCACGGCTCCGGCCGTAGCTACGGCCCGGAACATCACCGACCGGCGAACTCCCGTCAGACCCATTCCGCAGGGCGGGCAGATCGCGGATTTCGCTGAACTCTACCACGACTACTTTCCGAAGGTCTTCGCCTACGTCTACGGCCGGGTCCAGCAGAAGGAAGTTTCCCTGGACATCGTCTCGGACGTCTTCGAGAAGGCCTACATCAAGATGAAATCACTGCGCTCGCCGGAGTCGTTTGGCTCCTGGCTCTTCACCATCGCCCGCAATGAAGTCTCATCCCACTGGCGAAAGGAGAAGCCGGCCGCGCGGGCAGCGCAGGAAGCAGCGTGGGAGAACGAGATCCACCACCGGCCGCAGGGACCGGAGGAAGCGGTCTTGCACAAAGAGAGGCTGGCCTCTCTGACCACGCTCGTACGGCAACTGCCCCGGCGCGAGCAAGAGATCATAGCCCTCAAATTCGATGCCGAACTGACAAACCGCGAGATCGCCGGCGTGCTGAGCACGAGTGAGGTGAACGTGCGCGTGACGATCTTCCGCGCTCTGCGCAAGCTGCGCGAACGGATGCGGACAATGGGGGATGCCCTGACATGAACGAAGACGAGCGGGCCGAATGGCTGGCCCGCGCGATTGAGGACCTCATCAGAGGCGAGGCGCCGGTGGAGCCACCGCCTGGACTGGGGCGGGCCGAACTGGACGCGCTGACTCGCGTGGCGCGCGCGCGCCTCGAGGCGGGGCAGGCATCCGCCCAGGAGGCCGCGCAGTACGAGGGGCAAGTGTGGCAAGAGGTCCTGTCCCGGCTGGAGCGCCTGCACAGTGCAGACAAGCTGGCAGCGAACCTGAGAAACGATAGCTCAATAACCAACGCGGGGGACATCGCGGATGCGAGAGACCCGGAGGAATTGGGTGAGCGGGAGCTGCAGGAGATCGTCACCCTGCGTCAGCAGATGGCGGACGAGATCGCCGCCTTCGCAGAGGCGCACCGAGATGACGTCTGGCGGCAGGTGCAGGCCCGCATCGGCTCGCGTTCTCGGAGGAAGGGCCTATTCCCCTTCCTCACCCGAACGCGGGCCGGCACCGGGTTGCCAGCGCCAGAGGCCGCCGGCCCAGACCAGCAAGCGGACGATCTCCTGGACATCGCCGGCACGCGGCAGGCGCTATCTAAGCTGATGCAAGCAGCGGCTGAGTCTTCACAGGCACGCGTCTGGTCACGAGTGCGTACCGGCCTCAACCGCCGCACCCTGGATGCCCAATCGGAGCCGCCGCCACGGCGGCAGGCCGCCGGTTGGCCTCGCCTGGCCGGCCTGGCCGCGGGCCTGGCGCTGGTCATAGCGGCCGTAGGCCCGCTGCCGGCCACGGGCTTTGCAGACCACCCGCTGGCCGGGCTGGTGCGGTACGTCGGCCACCACATCGGCGTCGCTGAATCTAGCCCGCCGCCAGCAGACACGACGGGTGCCGCCGTGCAAGGAACAGACGTTGATGTGACGACGGCGGCGGCGATGATGGGCCTGCCGGTACGCCGGCCGGCGAGCCCGCCCGACGGGTTCCGGCTAGCCTCTTCGCGGTACTTCCCGCAGCCATTGACCGCGGACCACGGCGGCCTCTTCACGCTTTCATATGAGCTGACCGGCGGCGAAGGCAACCTGGTGATCTACCAGGAAGCGGACACCGGCGTGAACCTGGCGGCCGGCAGCGGCTCGGCCAGCGATGTGACCCTGCCGAGCGGCGTAGGCGCGACTTACTTCGAGGGCGCCTGGCGCACGACCGACGGCCGCTTCGTGTGGAACGCGGCCGGCTCTCAGAGCGTGGTCTTTGACCACGCCGGGATCCGCGTGATCATCCAGTACAGCGGCCCCCCTATCGACGAGCAGGCGCTAATCACCGTGGCAGATAGCATGACGGTGGACGGCGGCCGGAGCGCACCTTAGGCCATCGATCTCCTTCTCGCTATCGATCTCCTTCTCGAAAGAGAGAGGGGGCCCTGGAAAGACCAGGACCCCCTCTCTCTTTGCCCTTCACGTGGCGTAACGGCCCTTACTCCATGTCCTCCCGGGCACGCCGCTCTCGCATCATCTCATACAGCAGGTTCTCAACTACCATGAGAAGGAGGAGGACCTGACGCTGCTGCCGGCGGGACATGCGCGCCAGCATCTGCAGCAGTTCCGGATCGATCTTCTCCGCCAGCGCCAGGCGGTTCTCGGGGAAGTCTGCCATCTAGCCGGGAATTTTCGTCAGCTCCGCGTCCCTGGCGCCGCTGGAGCTGCTTACGCCCTGGGCCAACTCGCCGTTACCGGCCCGGGCTGGCGCATCGCCTGGGTGGCTCTCGGCACCCCCCAGCACACGCTCGATCCCCTCAAGCAAGAAGAGGAGGCGACGCTGCTTTTCGCGCGAGAGGCGGGCCAGGTAGTGCAGGAGAGCGCTGTCCACAGTGGACTCGTAAGTCTCGTATATCTCGCGCAGCGCCCGGACGGTGGGGTAACCGGCGGCTTCGAAAAGGTCGTCCGCCTCGATACGCATGGCGTGAGCCACGCGCAGCAGGACGGCGGCGGAAGGGTTCTTCACCTCGCCGTTTTCCAGCTGCGACAGGTAGCCCTGGCTGACGGACGAGCTGCCGGCCAGCTGCCCCTGGGTGAGGCCGAACTCCTCACGGAGCTGCCTAATCCTGTCTCCTAGATTCATGCCTCTCTCCGCTCTTTCTAGGGGCCGCAGAGATTGTCAGTTGTCGGCCCGTGACTTGTCAATAACTCCTCGTGCCCCCGATAGTACCGAGCTGCCTCTTACCGCTCCTCATCGTCGAGCACCAGTTGATCGCCCTTTTGCACACGGGCCCCGGCAGCCGCGCCAGCCGCGAGTTCGAGAGCGGCATGCCCGCCGCTAAAGGCCACGCGATACGGCCTCATCTTCTCCACCACCTTCACGACCCTGTGATCCCTGTCAATGAAGACGACATCTATCGGGAACCGCATGAAAGCCGTGTGGATCGATGAACTGGGCCAGATAAGAATCCCGCGGCCGCGAGGGAGCGAGGCGCGCAGCATGAGACCCCTGAATCGCGACCAAAAGCTGCGTGCCACCCGCACCTCCTCTGCCACCACAGTCCCCTTGGTCTGGTTAAGAACACGGGGCACCGCCGAACTTCACCTCTTGGCCGCCACCCGGCCGCGGACGCGGTGGGGAGCGGACACCCTTGTCCGGCGAACAGAGCCCTGGTCCATGCCCTGAAGCACCTGTAGCAGGTGTACCTGGTGCTCACGGGGGATGCCGGCCAGGAAGCGAAGGAGATCCGGGTCCACGGAGACGTGGTACTCGGCCTCGCCAGCCGCCCCGTTAGGCGACTGGCTGTAGCCAGCGGCCTGCATGAGGGCCCGAGGGTCCACATGGAGAGCGCTGGCCAGGCGGAAAATAACGGCGGCGCTGGGGTTCTGCACATCGTCATTCTCCAACTGGGACAGATACCCCTGGCTAACACCGCCCTGCGCGGAGAGCTGAGCCTGACTCATGGCCAGTTCGTCGCGCAGTTCTCTGATCTTCTTGCCTAGTGCCATTGTCTTTGTCACCTCAGAATCCGTTAGATATCCGGATCATGGCCGGGCCGAGGATGACCATGAGGAAGGCGGGGAAGATGAACAGGACCAGCGGGAACAGCATCTTAATAGGCGCTTCGTGAGCCGACCGCTCCGCCCGCTGCCGTCGCTGGGTCCTCATCTGATCCGATTGAACGCGCAGGACCTGGGCGATCCCCACACCCAACTGCTCTGCCTGAATGACAGAGTTGATGAAGTTGGACAGTTCCTCGACCCCGACGCGCTCGCCCAGTTCCGTGAGCGCTTCCCGTCGCAGCTTGCCCATGGCGATATCGCGCAGCGTGCGTGTGATCTCATCGGCCAGCGGCCCCGTGCTCTTCTCGGCGACGCGGCCCAGGGCGCCGTCCAGACCCAGGCCGGCCTCTACACAGGTAGTGATCAGGTCCAGAGCGTCAGGCAGGGCTCGCAGGACAGCCTTCTGCTTGACCTTCACTTTAGCCTTCAGCCAAGAGCGCGGGAACATCCATCCCAGGAAGACGAACGAGAATGATATCAACAGCTTTTGCATGAACAGGCTGTTAGGCAAGGCAAAGAAGATCATCGCGCCCAGCATGCCGAAGACCGCCATGCATACGACCCAGAACACCACGTAAGTGTTCAGGCGCATGGGATCACCGGCCGTCGTCAGCTGCTTCTGGATATCGGCCAGGAGCGAGGCTGGCAGCAGCGACTTGACCGCGCGCGCCACGCCCTCCACGGCCGGCCGCAGAACGCGATCGATGAAAGCTGCCTCGAGGTCAACTTCTCCGTCCTCGCTAAACGCCGTCCGGTTCCGGAAGTCATTGATCCGGGTCTCCATGGTGGAGGCGGGAGACCGGCGAAGAGCGCCGAGGGCGAGGCACGTCACGGTGCCGAAGACGCTTATGACTGCTAACAACAACAACATCGGCTCGCCCCTAGATATCGATTGCCATGACGCGTTTGATGGCGAAGTAACCCAAGACCTCCATGCCAATGGCGGCCATCAGTATGATTCGCCCGACCGTCTCAGAGAAGAGCAAGCCCATGTAAGACGGATTTATGACCATGAAGATAGCGAACATGAATATGGGCAATCCGCCGATGACCAAGCCCGTCAGCTTCTGCTGGGAGGTGAGGGTGGCTATCTCGCCCCGAATCCGCTCCCGTTCCCGCATGGTGAAGGCAACCTTGTCCAGAATCTCGGCCAGATTGCCGCCCACAGTCCGTTGGATGTTGATGGCGGTAAGCACCATGTCCAGATCCGGGCTGTCAATCCGCTCTCCCAGGGCCTTCAAAGCATCCTCCGCGCTCATGCCCAGGTTCGCGTCCCGCAGCATGCGGCGCAGCTCCAGTGCCAGCGGCGGCCGTAATTGGCGCGAGGCGAACTCCATGCTCTGCATGAGCCCGTACCCGGACTTCAACGAGTTCGACACCAATCCCAGCATGTCCACCAGCTGGATGTTTATACGGTTCTCGCGCTTCTTGCGCTTGCCATTGACCCAGCTGGCCGGCAGCATGTAGCCCACGAAGGCCAGCGCGGCGGCGATCCCCAGGTTGAAGATGGAACGGCCGAAGATCATCGGCGTCACGAAGAAGAGAATGGCTGCGCCCCAGCGGATCAGGTAATACTCGCCCACTCTTAACGGCACACCCGCCCGCTCCAGATGGAGGGCCACCGCTTCGGAGCCTTTGAACTGGGCCAGGAAAGCGCTGAGCACGGGAAGACCGCTATACGAACGCCGCTTCAGCGAACCGATTTGCTCGCGGCCGGCCGGCTGCGCCTCCTTGCCGGTCCGGAACGCCTCCAGACGATCAGCCATCACTTCCTGGTCGCCTTTGCGGTGGGCAAGGCCGGCGAACAACGACACCACGGTGAAAAGGACCGTGGCCGAGATTACGATTACCAACGGGTCCATCGCCTAGTTCCTCTCGGCCTTCAGGAAGATGCCTTCCTTGAGATGGACACCGGCCGCCTCGAAGTGCTCCGTAAACGTGGGCCGGATGCCGGTCGGCACGAGAGAGCCGCGGATCCTGCCCTCCTCGTCCACTCCCGTCTGCCGGAATACGAACAGATCCTGGAGGGTGACTATCTGGCCCTCCATTCCGGTCACCTCCGTCACATAGGTGACCCGGCGCACACCGTCGGTGAACCGGGAGAGATGCACGAGAATGTGGAGAGCCGAGGCCATCTGTTCGCGGATGGCCCTGTCCGGCAGTTCCAGATCCGCCATGAGCACCATGTTCTCGATACGGGCGAGGGCATCCCGTGGGGAGTTGGCGTGGATGGTGGAGAGAGAGCCCTCGTGGCCGGTGTTCATGGCGTTCAGCATGTCGAAGGCTTCCGGGCCCCGCACCTCACCGATGATGATGCGGTCCGGTCGCATACGCAGGCAGTTCCTCAGCAGCTCACGCTGTGTCACCTCGCCCCGGCCGTCGATGTTCGACGGGCGCGCCTCCAGGGAGACAATATGGGGCTGCTGCATCTTGATTTCTACCGGATCCTCAATCGTTAGAATGCGCTCAGTCTCCGGGATGAAGGCGGAAAGCGCGTTCAGGAACGTTGTCTTGCCGGTGCCGGTACCGCCGGAGATGAGGATATTCAGCTTCAGTTTGACGCAGGCTTTCAGAAACTCCACGATGTCCTCCGTTATGGTGCCGGCTTGGACCAGGTCATCCATCGTCAGCTTGTCCACGCGGAACTTCCGGATGGTAATCGTGGGGCTCTTGGGGGCCACGGGCGGGATGATCACGTTCACACGGGAGCCGTCCGGGAGACGGGCGTCGACCATCGGCGACGCCTCGTCCACGCGGCGGCCGATAGGCGCGATAATGCGCTCGATCACCCGGGAGATATGCTGAACGTCTCGGAAACGGACGTCGCTCAGGTAAAGGATGCCCTCACGCTCGAAGAATACCTCGTCGGGGGCGTTGACCATCACCTCGGAAATAGAGGGGTCGCGGAGCAGGGCGTCGATAGGCCCAAGGCCGATGACTTCATCGACTACGCGAGCCACGATCTGGTCCCGCGTAATGCCGCCAACGCTTGGCAGCTCGCGGCGGAGCAAAGTATCCGCCGCCTGCTCCACCACCTTGCGCCGCTCGTCTGACGGCATGGCGCTGATCTGGTCCGCGTCCAGCTCCTCAATCAGCAACTGGTGCATGCGGAAGATCAGTTGTTCCATATCTTCGTTGTAGCGGCCCGGCGTCGTGCGCGCGGCCGGCGTTCCGGGGCGGTTGGGGCTCTGAACTCTTCCTGGCTGCCAGCGTGTCATCTATCTACTCCACCCTTACTTCCGCGTTCTCTTCAGTAGCGCCACCCAGGATGCGGCTGAGGAGGCCGGCCTTCTGGGGCTCCTTCGCCCTCTGACCGCGCTGCTGGCGCACGCCGCTCAGCGCATAGGCCATCTCCACCAGGCTCTCAGATGCCTTTGATTGGGGCTTGGCGACCACCACCGGCATGCCCAACTGGGTGGCAGTGCTTATGTTGCGGTCGTACGGAATGGACCAAAACACGTCGCGGCCGAGCATGCGCTTCACTTCCTGAGGCTGGACATTGCTGGCCTCATTGGTGGCGTTTATCACCAGCTTCACCTTCTCTTGGGGGAAGTTCCATGAGCGCAACATGTCGATGGCCAGGAGGGTGTCCTTCAGGCTCGCCATATCCACCGTGGCCACCAGCACCACCATCGCCGCCAGTTCCAGAGCCCTGGCCACGATGTCGTTGAACGTACCAGGTGTATCGAGAATCACGTAATCGAACGTTTGCGTGAGGAGCGTGACGATGCGCTCGATATGGCCGGCGTGTACATTGCGCCAGTCCGTAGGACGGATGGGCGCGGGCAGAATGGCCACCCCGCTGTTGTGCGTGTACAGGCACTCCTGGAGCAGCTCACGCGTGATCTCCTCCTCGGGCATCGCCAAGTCGGCGATGCTGCGCTCCACGGGGATGTCCATGAGGATGGCGACGTCGCCGAAGCGGGTGTCCAAGTCCACGATCACCACGGATTGATTGGTCCTCTGAACGAGAGCCGTGGCCAGATTCGTGGCGATGGTCGTCTTTCCGATACCGCCCTTGGCGCCGAAAACGGTGATAACCGTACCGGCGGCCACAGGTTCGTCGGCTTCGCCCGTCATGCGCGCCTTTCGCCGCTCATCCTGCGCCATCACTGAGTAGATGGAGCTGATCAGATCCTCGTCCTTCACGGGGCTGGCCAGAAAGTCCTTGACCCCCGCCAGCATCGCCTTGCGCATGGTTACGGCGTCCCGAATCGACGAGTATCCAACGATGGCTGACTGAGGGAGAAGGTCGGCGATGGCCTCTATCGACTGCAGGGCCCTGACGACCGGCTCCTCGATCGCGATCACCACGACATCAGGCTCGGACTCCTTGGCCAAAGACACGGCCTCAATGCCGTACCCAGCCGTCCCGACAACAACAAAGCCGGAAGCGGAGAGGAGCTTCTGGATTTCGGCGCTGCTGGCCGGGTCCTGGTCTATGACCGCGACCCGTGGATTGCGTGTCATCTCTACCTCTATGATCCAGGTGTCAGGTTGCAGGCAGGCACGGAACCGGCCTGCGCGTTGTCCCCGAAGGGCCGCAGCGACACCCATAGCTGACGCCCTACGCCGCTCTGGCTAACGTTCTCCTGCGCCGCCGCCAGCCACCACGCCTGATCGGGCGTGACCGCTAAGGTGGCGGATGTAGCCTCGGGATCAGTGCTGGCGGAAACCAGGGCGCCTGTCTCGCTTTGGGCGCCCGCCACCTTTATCGATTGCGCGATCGCCAGGACTTCAACGGCCTGCCCAACGTAGCAGGCGGTGCTCGTGGTCGTCTGGCCGTCAGGCGACTTGACCGTGCCGCTGAGGATGACATCGACGCGATCTCCCGCCCGCAGCAGCCCGCCAACAGCGCCCACCTTATTTACGTAGATGGAAAAGGCGCGCATCCCCGTTGGTACGATGAGCGATAGAGGGGGGTTCGCGCCAAACTGCGCCAGCGCCTCGCCGGTCGCCGTCACCTTCGCCGGCACAAACTGCTCGCCCGCCACCAGCGGCACCTGCGTCACCTGTCCGACGACGCTCTTGGTGGCCTGAAAGGCGTTCGGCAGGACCGCGTCCGAGCCAATGGTTTTGACAGTCACCATATCCTCCGTGATCCGCGTCAGGGCCGGGACGTCCTTAGAGGCCACGACCACGGAGATTGTGGCGCCGCCCGGGCTCGTGCCCGTGCCACTGTCCACGCTGGTCAGGTAGACGCCTATCAGGACGGCGCTCAGGACGCCGAGGGCCAGCGCCAGCAAGAGCATGGTCCGGTTGGACCCACCACCGATAGCAAGGTTCTTGATCATGGGTTCTTCCCCTCCTGCATACTGGGGTTGATGGCCCGCTCATAGACGGGTCGCAGTTTCTGCATTGCAAACTTAATGATGGTTATTGGGACCATTCCGTTACGTCGAAGCGGCCCCACCACGGTCAATTTGGAACAGGGACCAGCCTGATGCCTGAGGAGAGGGCGGCCGCCGCCTGCATGAAGATCGGCGTCAGGTCCCCCGTCTTGGCCTCGCACAGAAAGTGGTCGCCGTCAGCGTTCTCCGCCGTTATCGCCGATGCGTTGGCGCAGTGCCCCTTGTCATCCAGAGAATTTGTCGCCATATCTGCCAGCACCTTGGTCGCCAGGGCGCCCACATAGGCCGATCCCGGAAGCTCGTCCTGGCACGTCGCCCCCGCCACACCGAACCCAATGGTGAAGACCTCAATGGGCGGGTTGAGAGCCTTGGCGGCCGCGGCCTGCTTGACCGCGTAGTCACAGGGCCCCAACGCCGCTGTGCCCGCCGACCAGTAGACCCTGACCGCCGCCCAGTCCAGATAGAATGTCCGGCTGGTGCTGTCCGCCACGTCTGTCACGCGCACCCGGAAGTTGGCGTTGGAGAGATCCGAGGCACTCCATGCATGGCCCCAGTTGTCGCTGCCGGAGCCCAGTGTGTACGTCTGCGCGCTGGTGCCCAGATTGGCGGTCTGTTGGGCGCTCGTCCAGCTTGAGCCGCCGTTCCAGGACAGCTCCACGCACATGAAGCGGGTGCCGGAGGCGGAGCTGATCCTGGCGTCCAGGCGTACGTCTATGCCGGAGAACGTAGCGCCGCCGGGAATAGAGATCCCATAGTTGGAGAAGGTGTGGCGGTCCTTGCCGGAATTGGTGCAGGACGTGCTGGTGCCCGTTCCGCTGTTGGCGTCTTGCGCCTCGCCGCCGCCGTCGGCGCAGGCGCTGGCCGCTGTCGTCTCGAAGCCGTTGTTATCACCACTGCCGCTGGTCACAGCGGCGTTGGCGCCGCAATTCAGGTAGCCGGAATTCGCGGTCGTGGTCTCCATAGCATTCGCTTCGCCGTCTGTCATGAAGATGATGCCCTTCGTGACGCCCGCTCGCCCGTTGGTCGTCAGCTGGTTCGTAGCCGCCTTTGCCGGGCTGCCCAGGTTGGTGCCCGTGCTGGACGTCAGCAGGCAGTTGATCGTGCTCACCAGCGGACTGCTCGTATTCAGGCTCCCGTTCCCGTTCTGGTAGTCACTGCTGAGGGGTACGGGCAGCCACACAGCATTCAGGGCATCGGCGCAGTAATTACTGGAATTACTGGACCCCAGCACCGCCAGCCCCACGTGCTGCAGGCTCGGATTGTACAATTGCAGTACTGACTTGGCGGCGTTCTTGGCATTGGTCAGATCGGTGGAACTCATACTGCCGGTGCGGTCGATGACCTCCACCACGTCCAGGGGCGCCGTGGGTGGGCCGCCGCAACTGCCCCGGCAAGCGGCCGCCCGGATCGACCCCGTCGGACACTGGTTGAGACAGGCGTTGCCGCCGAAGACGCTGAGGACAGGCGCGAAGAAGAAGGGTACGTTCTTGTTGGCCCCCACCACGATCACGTTGCACTTGTCGCCTTCCGCCGGCACACACGTGCTTACGCAGGTGACGCCGCTGCAGACGAACTGACCGTTCGACCCCGGATTGCACACCGCCGGTATGTCGCTGCTATCGGGCTGGCCATCGCCATTGCGGTCGCCCACCAGACAGCGAAAGGTGACGTCGATCTGCGACGGCGTGAGGCTGTTGTCGTTGGCTTGAGCGTACTGGAGGGCCAGCGTCTTCGCTCCGTTCCCATTATCAGGCAGGCTCTGGGCGCCAGCCAGCGCGGCCGCGTCCACCACGTTCTGCACGTTCTGCCGTTCGTGCATGAACAGCCCCACATCAGTGGCGAGCGCCATGAACCCTATCAGCGCCGCCAGGGCAAACACAAACAGTATCAGGACCTGCCCGGTTTCCCGCCTGGGTTCAGGTCCCTTCTTCACAGCCTTCATACCCATCCTCCCCTACTCGAGCCTCATTTCAGCGTCGGAAGATATGTTCAACGTCGGCCCCACATTATCGCCGCTCACGAAACTGACAAGGCTGCTCAGGGGCGAGATGAAGTTATAGTGGTAGACCACATGGACTTTGACGGAGGTGCCCGGCGTCCCCTGGGCGTTCGTGACCGTGACCGTCGGCGGCGTGCCGGGCAGGGTGGCGGCGGTGCCCAAGACTTTGGTCTGGATCGCGGAGGTAGTACCTCCGACGGCTCCCAGCCGGACCCCCTCACGGGCAGAATTGGTGACAGTGATCCAGGCGTTCAGTCCCATGCCAAAGTCCACGATGGCGAAGACGAGAACGAGGAATATGGGCAGGACCATGGCGAATTCCGCCAAAGCCTGTCCCCGCTCGCCATTGATTCTCTTGATTCGGACTGGTGATCGAAGGAACAATCTCTTGGTCCTCTACACGAAAGTGGGCGTCTCCCGGGTGTGTGTTCCTGGGCTTGGTCTACGGGCGCCCCTGAGTTGGGGCGCCCGTAGACCGTGAATTGAGGGCGAACTAGCCGCCCAGCGCGGTCTGGATAGAGCCGAGCTTGCCGGCCACAGCCAGACCAATGGCAGTCAGGGCCGCAATGGCGACGACCGCAATCAGTCCGAGGATCAGACCGTACTCGGCCAGCGCCTGACCCTCTTCGTCCTGGAAGCGGGCCACGAGCCGCAGAATCGCCTCGTTGATCTTGGAGAGCATCTGTCTCCTCCTTTCCCAACTATTTGGATCGCTCAATGAGAATGTCGTGATGTCCGGACGAGTAACCCTCGTCCCGCTCTTCGGTTGTAGATCGCTACCCTCGGCGTACCACCTCCTTCGGATGTGTCGCCCGAACACTTTCTCAAAAGCTAAGATGGCCGCCCTGGCAGGCGCGTTACATAAAGGACTAAACCGTTACGAAAATTTCACCCGATGTGCACCAACGCACGGATTTTGGCCCGCCGTGCGCCTTTTGTCTGCGGTGCGTGGCGCCACCTGACTTCTTGGACGGCCCGCCTCCACCCGCCGTTACTTCCGGCAATTTGGCGCACGATTCGTTGCCCGGCAGGGAAGGGTCGGTTACGCTCAGGCCTGAGAGGCATCTTCAACAGTGATGGGAATCGAACTAGTCCTGGGAGTGCTGGTGGGCCTGGCCTTTGGCCAGCTGCTGGACCTGGCCTTCGCCCGCTTCTTCAGTGACGAGCCCGCCTTCGGCCCGCTGTACCGCTGCCAGCGGTGCCAGTTGAGGGCCCGGCCGATCGACTTTGTGCCGCTGGCGGGATACGTCGCGGGGGTCGGCCGTTGTCCCGAATGCCGGCAGGCGCTCCCGCTGCGCTCGCTGGTTCTGCCCCTGGGCGCCGCCGGCCTGTTTGCCGCCTCTTACCTGGTCTTCGACGAGCTGGGCCCCGCCCTGCTGGGCGGCCTCTTCGCCACTGTCTTCCTGACACTAACCCTGACCGACCTGGAGCGTGGCCTGCTGCCGAACCGCATCGTCTACCCTTCGATCCTGCTGGCGGCGGCGCTCTGCTGGGGCTGGCCGGACAACTCCGTGCCCGAGGTCCTGGGCGGCGGCGCCGTTGCCGTCGTCATCGCCGGCCTCCTGCTGCTCGTGTCGCTGCCCTTCGGCCGGGGGGCGTTCGGCATGGGCGACGTCAAGATGATCGTGCTCATCGGCTTCGTCACCGGGCTGCCGTCAGTGCTGATTGGTATCTTTGTCGGCACGATAGCGGCGGCGGCCGCTGCAGCCTTCCTCATCATCACCGGCCTGCGCAGCCGGCGGGACTACCTCCCGCACGGGCCGTTCCTGGCACTCGGCGCCGTGGTAGCGCTCTTCTGGGGCACGGCGATCTGGGACTGGTACCGCGGTTGAGCCCCAGCCGCCTCGCTCCTTGACAGCCCCGCGCGGCAGACGGCGCGCCCCGCGGCCTTTCTTGACACCTCGACTCTGCGCGGGCAATCATACGCTCGCACTATGTCTGCGCCCAGGCCCATCATTATCATCGTCGATTACGACCCGCGCTGGCCCCAGATGTTCCGAGAGGAGAAGCAGCGCATCGAGGCCGCCATCGGCCGCTGGCTGGCCGGCGTCGAGCACGTCGGCAGCACGTCGGTGCCCGGCCTCGCCGCCAAGCCCATCATCGACATCATGCCGGCGCTGCGGTCGCTCGAAGACACGCCGCACATCATCGGGCCGATGCGCCGCCTGGGCTATCAGTACTTCCCGGAGTACGAGGACGACTTGCCGGAGCGCCGCTACTTCCGCAGGCCAGCCGGACAGGAGTTCCGCGGCGGCGGCACGCACCACGTCCACGTGGTGGAGGCAACCAGTGGTTTCTGGCGACGCCACATCGCATTCCGCGACCACCTGCGGGCGCACCCCGAGGCGGCGGCGGAGTACGCCGCGCTGAAGCGCGACCTCGCCGCCCGCTTCGGCGCCGACCGCGAGGGCTACACGGAGGCGAAGACCGATTTCATCCGGGGGATCGAAACGAAGGCTCTGGCGGAGATCACTGAAGCCAATGTCGATCCGGGTATTCAGACCCCGACGCAAGGAGCACGCCCATGACAACTCTCGAAATCCTGGCCGAAGGCGGCGGCGACTACCTCAAAGTCGACCCCGACGGCTTCCGCGAGTGGGTGCGCGACCACAAGGACCGCGCGATGGTGCCGAAGGTCATGTCCGAGAAGGAGGCCGTCGAGAAGTTGGTGGCGGACGGCGATTACCTCGTCTACGAGTGCAACTACCTGCAGCGGGGGCCGTCGGCGCTGATCCGGGAGGTGATCCGCCAGCAGAAGAAGGACCTCTGGCTGGGCGCCAAGTTCACGTGGGTGGCGGCGGCGCTGCTCACCGGCGCCGGCTGCGTCTCCAAGCTGGACGTCGGCTTCTTCCTGTTCGGGCCAGTCGTGGAGCAGGCGATCCGCGAGGGGCGCGTGCAGGCGTTCGAGTACTCCAACGTCGTCATGACGAACCGCCTCATGGCCGGGGCCATGGGGTTGCCCTTCCTCCCCGTGCGCTCCTTCGGCGGCACCGACGGGTTCATCCACTCCGGCGCCAAGCTCATCACCGACCCCTACACGGGCGAGCCGATCACCATCGTGCCGGCGCTGAACCCCGACGTGGCGCTCATCCACGTGCACCAGGCCGACGTCTACGGCAACGCGCGCATCTTCGGCACCGGCATCTCCCACACCGAGGCGGCGTTCGCCTCGAAGAAGGTAATCATCTCCACGGAGGAGATCATCGACACGGAGGAGATCCGCCGCGACCCCGGCCGCACGACGATCCCCTACTACGCCGTCGACGCCGTCGTCCACCTGCCGTTCGGGGCCTACCCGGGCGAGATGCAGGGCCGCTACGCCTCCGACATGGGCCACGTCATCGAGGTCGTCGGCGCCACGATGCGCGGCTGGATCGACAAGTACATCGAGAAGTACGTAACCGGCGTCAGCAGCCACGCCGAGATGATGGACAAGCTGGTCGGCTACCAGCGCCTGAAGGAGATCCAGGCCCGCGCGACGATAAAGGAGGGGTACGGGGCGTAGTTT
>JBGQEU010000001.1:0-18531 GCA_041496525.1 Dehalococcoidia bacterium | reverse complement strand
CCCGGCCACAACGCCAACATGCTGAACGCCAACTACACGGTCATCGGCATCGGCCGCGACTACGGGCCGGCGACCACTTTCGGCTGGTACTGGGCGACCGAGTTCGGCGGCCAGACAGATCCGCCGCCGCCGCCGGAGCCGCCCCCGCCGCCGCCGCCACCGACGGCGGAACCGGCGCCCCCGCCTCCGCCTCCGCCGCCACCAACGGCGGAACCGGCACCCGCGCCGCCCACTTCCGGCCCGGCGCCTGAGACAGCCAGCGCGCCAACGGCGCCCAGCCCCACACCAACCGCCGCCCCCGCGTTAGCGGCGGGGCTAGCGCCGGTCATCACGCCGACGCCCACCGCGACCCCTGCTGGCGCCTTGGGCCTGCACTGGTGGCAGATCGGCCGCATCCTGCAGCAATGGTCCCAGCACTTCACCGTCGTTCGCCAGGGAGGCCACGCTCCCCCGGCCTTCTGGATGTGGCGTTACACAGGCGTCCGGACCGGTCTGCTGGTGTTTTTTCCGTAGCCAGCCCGCCTGTTAGCTTTGGCCGGACTGTGGTGTGAGGTGGCAGGGTCGAGGTCGGCCTCAGCCCGCGCTGGAGAAGTCCTGTTGAACGGCGCCGCTCACACGTTCCGCCCGGACGATGATGCGGTGGGTGTAGTTGCCGCCGTTGTGCTGCGAGGGATCGAAGATCCATGTACCGCCGCACGTGATGAGCGTGATCACATCCTTGGCAGTTGTGTCCATCGCCCGCAGCACGTTAGGGTCGTCATAGGCGGTGGCTACGTTGCCCGTCACCCGGTACTGCAGCTGGGCGCCATCTTCCACGGTGACCGTGATCTGATCGCCAATCTTGAGTTCCCGCAGCCGGTAGAAGACACCCGGGATCGGATCGCCTCTGGGCGTCTGCCAGTCGACGTGGCCGGCGAAGACCGCGTTATCGTTCTGGCCGGGCGCGGCGCTGAAGTTGTACCAGGCCACCTGGTCGGGCCGTTCCGGCACCAAGGGGTAGCGGCTGGCGTCCAGGCCCAGGGTCACCACCGGCGCGTCGATGTAGAGACGTGGTATAACGAATCGCACGGGGGCAGGCGCCGGCGGCCGGGACGGCTGGGCGGGAACGCCGGTGGCGGAGTCGGCGCCGAGGATTTCTTGGAGCGAGCCCTGGGACGGCAAGTCTGCCCCGTCGTCGCCCACCGCTGTTATGATGGCAAAAAGGCCGGCAGCCAGCATCGCCGCCGAGACGAACATGACGACGGCGGCCACAGCCACGCGGCGGTCTATCTGCCGGGAACCGAATCTTAGCATCAAGACGAGGATAGCTTCTGACCTTTGGTGAATACAATGTTAATACGAGCTGCGGGTGTGCGACGGAGGCCGGCTGGCGGTCGTTTTGTGGGTAACTTTTCCACATTATCTGGCGTTCTATTCAGTGACGGGGTAAATAGGGTAACATTACGGGAGCAACCACCTAAGCCAAATCAGGGGGGCTTGATGGGAGGATTGCCCCGTGAGCCCTAACGGCGATGCTCACGGCGAGCGTCTTATGGTAGACGCCGCGCGCGCAGGTGACGAAAGCGCGCTGTCTGAGCTCTACGTACTCTATTTCCCTCGGGTGTATCGTTACATACTTGCCCGTACGGGCAACCAATATGACGCCGAGGATCTGGCGGAAGAGGTTTTCATGAAGGTGCTGGAGGCAATAGATCGCTTTCAGTGGCGGGAAGCGCCCTTTTCGGCCTGGCTGTTCCGGATCGCTCACAACGCTCTGATCAGTCAGCGGCGAAAGGACAGCGCGCGCGGGCGTTCAGCGCCGCTAACGGACGGGCTGGCCGTTGATTCGGCGGGACCGGACGAGATGGTGGCTAACCGGCTGGTGCTGAACGAAGTTATGGCCGCCGCCCAGCGCCTGCCGGAGGCCCAGCGGCAGGTGATCTCCCTCCGCTTCGCGGCCGGTCTTTCGGTGGCGGAAACGGCGCGTGCCATGGGCAAGGGTGAGGGTAACGTAAAGGTAATACAGCATAAGGCCATCGCCAAGCTGAGGGAGTGGATGGGCCAGCCGAAAAGGCCGAGAGTGTATGAGCGCGAACAGGCTTGAGGATATCCTCGAAGAGTGCGTTTCGGCGCACTTGGAGGGACGGCGTAGCGTTGAAGACAGCCTGTCCCTCTACCCCAGCTTGTCGGCGGAGTTGGCGCCGCTCCTGCGGACCGCCGTCAGCATAGCCGAAAGCTTCCAGAGCTATTCGCCGCCCGCTTATGTCCAGATCAACATCCGCGCACGCTTTCTGGCGGAGGCGGCCGCCAGGGTCAGGGGTCGCACGCTCACACAGAGGCTTGCTGCACCGCGGGCCGTCCCGTGGCAGCGGCGGCACTGGGGCTTCCTGGCCGCCGCAGCGGCCGCCGTCGCTGTTGTGGTCGTGGGCGGTAGCGCCATCGGCCTTAACGTAGGCGGCGGATCAGACTCGCTCGTGCACCAAGAGACGCAGGGGATCTCGGGGCCCATAACGCCCGCCGTCAGCAGCCTGCGTCAGCAGATAGACCAGATCAAGCTGCGGGCCAGCCAGGGCCAGCCTATTGAGACGGAGGCGATCCAGAAGCTTTCTGACGACACGCAGTCCATCTCCGCGATCGGCCACCTGAATGAGACCGACCGGCGGGCGCTGGAGAAGACGATCCAGGACCAGTACACGTTCCTGCAGGCGCTGGCCGCGACGTCGTCGGTACCAGTTCAAACAGACGCGGTCCGCGACGCCCTGGGCGTGACAGAGAGCACGGCCGGGAAGCTCGGCATTGCGCTGCCGGTGATCACTCCCGAGCCGGCGAGCACGCCTGGCCCGACCGTCGCGCCGACGAGCACGCCGGCACCGCCGACGCCAGTTGCCACGCCGACCCCGGCGGCAACGCCCGAGCCGTCTCCGACGGTGGCCCCGGAGCCCACAGCGACCCCGGGCGACGGCGGCGGTCCAACGTCTACACCTTCGGTGCGGGAGCCGTTGGGCGGCGCGCCATAGCCGCCGGCCCCGCTTGAGTCGGGCGTTGACACGTGATGGAGGCGCTACGTAGAATGAACCTCCGTCATGGCTAACCTAACCCTCGGTGAAGCTGCAGCGCGCTTCGCTGAGACGGTTAAGGACTCATCCCGCCACCTGACCCTGGCCGAGCTGAATCGGTTTGTCCGCTGGTATGGCCATGATCGCCCTCTCAGTCAGATGCGGGGACATGACGTCTCGCTGTACGCCAGCGTCCTCGGGCCGGCCGCCCCGGAGGCCAGCCGCCGGGCGGACTGCGTGCGCACTTTCCTCGCTTATCTGAAGAAGGAAGGGTTGACGGAGACGAACCTGGCGCCGCACTTGCGCCTGCGCAAGAGCGGCAAGGCCAGCGCCGGCGCCCGGCAGCTCGCCCAGGCCACGGTGGAGCTCACCCAGGATGGCATCGATGCGCTGAATACGGAGCTTGAGGTGTTGACCGGCCAGAGGGCTGGTGTCAGGGAAGACATCCGCAAGGCGATGCTGGACAAGGACTTCCGGGAGAACTCCCCGCTGGACGCCGCCAAGGACAAGCAAGGTCACCTGGAGGCGCGCATTCGCGAGATAGAGGCCATGCTGAAGCGGGCTGTAGTCGTGGACGGCGCCCAGACGGGCCGCGTGCGCGTCGGCGCCACCGTGCGCGTCACCAACCTGGGCACGGGCCGAAGCACTCAGTACATTATCGTCGGGCCCACGGAGGCCAACGCGGCAGATGGGAAGATCTCCAGCGTCTCGCCCGTAGGGAAGGCGTTGCTGGACCGGGTGCCCGGAGAGGAAGTCGAAGTCTCCGTGCCGGCAGGCGTTACGCGCCTGAAGGTGGAGGAAGTCCAGGGGTAGCATTCCCTGGGCGGGGTCATTTCCGGCCTGCCTGCGGGGCAGGCTTTTTCTTTAGGCAGGCCCTGTCCGGGCGAGTCCCGCGGGCGGCGTTTTGACGTATGTGAAGTGGCAACGTTGCGCAATCGTTGCGCTCAGAGGCCGCGGACGGGGCCATTGACGGAATGGGCGATGTGGCTGGCCGCCCTGTCCGCGGCCGGCTATTATTCACAATCACGCCGGGAGGTGGCGGACCGCGCGCGGGGCGTGTGACTAGCGGGCGCCGCGCAGGATCTTGGGCAGCAGGTCTTCGGGGCCGCTGGGCACAGTGTAGTGGTCGTTGATCTCCGGGTCCTCGTGGCCTGCGACGTAGCGCCAGGTGCGGATGCCGACCACCGCTATGTTCAACTGGCGGCACAACGCCAGGGCGGCGTCGCCCTGGCCGACGGGTACGTACAGGTAAAGCGGCGCCAGCTCACAGTACGGCAGCCACTCGGATCGCGCGACGGCTTCTCTGACCGTCTCGTTCGTCTCCACCTCGGCCACGATCTTGGCGTTGTTCTCCGGGTGCTGGACGACGACGATATCCGGGTAGGCGACGCGGCCGTCTGCCATCTGCACCCCCATCGCGCGCTTCGGGTGGTTCACCAGGGTCTTGTAGTCGCGGTGCTTCTCCGTGGGGAAGGCGAAGCGCAGGCGCGCGATGTCGGCGAGGGCGCGCAGGTGAATCGTCTCCCGCGCCTCGCTGCGCAGGGCTGCCGTCGGCGGTATGTAGGCCACCGGCTGGCCGGGCGCCGGCGGCGGGCCGACGACCTGCGAGAGCAGTAGTTGCGCCGGCAGCGTCTCCTTGAGACGGGCGAGAGTCGTGTCTATGGGGCTGGCGTCCGCCTCGCCGGGGGATTGATCGTTGTTATCCGCCATTCGCTTGCTGCTCCCGTCGGAAATCTGGCTTTGCGTCCGCTACAGAAGTAACACGAGAACCGGCGAAGGGCAAGCGCCAGCCTGCCGGCCGCAAATGCGCCGCCTTGACACCCATTTTTCGATTTGTGATGCTTTGGACAAGGAGCCCAGCATTGATCATTCCTGTGTCAGCCTTGCCCGCCCTGCCGCCTGCCGCCCATCCGGCGCTCTTCTAATGCAGAAGGCAGAGACGATCGCGGCGGCTTCCGGCCGGGCGGGAGCCATCTCGGAGCGCCTGCGCTCACTGCTCCAGTTCCGCTATTTGGCGCTGGTCACTGTTATCGCCACCTACGGACTGATTGTGCTGGGCGGGGCCGTCCGCGCCACCAATTCGGGCACCGCTTGTCCGGACTGGCCGCTCTGTCACGGGCAGGTCATCCCGCCGTTCGAGACCAAGGTGCTCATCGAGTTCTCGCACCGGCTGGCCGCGTCCATTGTCGGGTTCATGATCATGGGGACGGTGTTTTGGATCTGGCGCCGACACCGGGCCAACCGGCTGATGCTGCGGGCGGGCATCGCCGCCGGTCTCCTGCTGGTGTTGCAGGTGCTGGTGGGCGGCGCTACCGTCAACACGGAGACAGCCGCCACCGTTGTCGCCATCCACCTGTCGATCGCCCTGGCGCTTCTGGCTACGCTGATCCTGATCGCCGGCGGCGCCTTCCGCCTCGCCCAGGACGAAACGGCCGCAGGGATAAGATGGGCCGGCCCGTCCGGCGCCATAAGTCCGCTTCCCGTTCTGGCGGCGCTATCGGCGCTTGTCCTCATCATCAGCGGCGCCTACGTCTCGCAGACGGGGGCCGGGCTGGCCTACCCGGACTGGCCTCTCTTCGACGGCAAGCTTGTTTCGGCCGGGGGCAAGCTGGCGGACATCCACTACCTCCACCGGGTCGTGGCCGCCGCCGTAGGCGTGCTGGTGCTGGCGCTGGCCGTGCAGACGCTACGGCGCGACCGTCGGCGGGTGATCGTGGCCGCGGTCACCCTGGCCTTCGCCATCTATGTGGCCCAGGTGTTCGTCGGGGCCAGCAACATCTGGCTTGACCTGGCCATGCCGGTCAGAATCCTGCACCTCGCTCTAGCGTCTGCCCTGTGGGCCGTGCTAGTGTTCACCGTAGCGTGGGCCTACCTGGAGGGGCCTGCGCTCGCCGAGGAGCCTGTCCGACATGCTTGATGCTGTTACTGCCACTACTCGCGTCGCCCGCGATGTGCGGGAGACGGCCTGGGCATACATCCGCCTGACGAAGCCGCGGATCGTGGCATTGCTGGTGATCACCACGATCCCGGCGATGGTCCTGGCGGAGGGCGGCATGCCATCCCTCTGGTTGATCCTGGCGACGGTGCTCGGCGGCTCTGTCGTGGCCGGCGGCGCCAACGCCATGAACATGTATTTCGACCGCGACATCGACGAGCTGATGCTGCGGACGAGGGGCCGTCCGGTCCCGGCGGGTCAGATAGAACCGGAGCGGGCGGCCGTCTTCGGCATCGTCATGGCGGCCGGGGGCTTCGTTTTCATGGAGTTCACGGTCAACCTGCTGGCCGCCCTGTTGACTCTGGGCGCCTTCGCCTTCTACGTCGTCGTCTACACGCTGTTACTGAAGCGCACGACGCCGCTGAACATCGTCATCGGCGGCGCTGCCGGGGCGATGCCGCCGATGATCGGCTGGGCGGCGGTGACGGGCGAGGTGAGCGTGGCGGCTTTTCTCCTGTTCGCTATCGTGACCCTGTGGACGCCGCCGCACTTCTGGGCGCTGGCCCTCAACTACAGCAGCGATTACGAGCGGGCCCGGATACCCATGCTGCCGGTGGTAGCGGGCCCGGCGGCGACGAAGCGGCAGATCATGCTGCACTCCGTGGCGCTGGTGGCCGTGACGCTCCTGCTGCCCCTGTGGGCGGATACCGGCGCCTTTTACCTGGTGGCGGCGGCCCTGCTCGGCGGCGTGTTCCTCTACTATGCGGCCCGGCTCTGGCTCAGCGCCTCGGCCCGGCCCGCGGCGGCGTTGTTCCGGTACTCCATCGCCTATCTCGCGCTGCTGTTCGGCGCCCTCTTCGTCAGCGGTCTCGCGGGAATATAGTGCGGGCCCTCGTATTCCCGTTGACTTGCTCGGGTGTGGTGGCACATCATATCTGGCGTACTGCGCCGCCGGCCGCAGTCGTAAGAACATGCGGGCCATCATTGTGAAAAGATTCTTACAGACCAGACGTATACAACCGCACCATGTCGTGACGGCGCTGGTGCTGCTGGCCCTGCTGGCGCTCTTGCTCACCGGCTGCGACACTAACACGCCCCAGAACACGTTCGATGCCCGCGGTGAGGTGGCGAAGGAGCAGCGAGATCTCTTCTACCTGGCCATGTGGCCGGCCATCGTGGTCATGGTCTTCGTGCTCGCCGGACTCGTAGTCATCGTTCTGCGCTTCCGCCGCCGCAGCCCGGACGAGCTGCCCATTCAGACGCACGGCAACACGCGCCTGGAGATCGCCTGGACAATTGCCCCCGCGATCGTGCTATTGATTGTAGCCGTGCCCACTATCTCCGCCATCTTCGACCTGGGCCGGAAGCCCCATCAGGACGCGCTGGCCGTCCACGTCACCGGTTTCCAGTGGGCCTGGCAATTCGAGTATCCCGATATCAATGACAGCGGGGGCCAACCGCTGTCCTCCCTGGGCGATTTGCACATCCCCGTGGGGCGTGAGATCGGCCTCACCATAACCTCCAAGGACGTGAACCACAGCTTCTGGATTCCCAAGCTGGCGGGCAAGCTGGACGCCATCCCGAGCAACACGAACGTGATGTGGCTGAAGGCGGACGAGCCCGGCTCCTTCTCCGGCCAGTGCGCGGAGTTCTGCGGCCTGGGCCACGCGGGCATGAAGTTGACGGTCTTCGCCCAGAGCCAGGAAGACTTCGACGCCTGGGTTAAGGAGAAGGGTGGAATTCAGGCGGGCGGGCAGGCGGCCAGCCCGACACCCACGAGCGGGTCGAGCGGGAGATAAGCGATGGCAGCGATAACGCAACCGGGACGGGGAACGCTGGGCGAGGCGCTGGCCGGCGCGCGTAAGGCGGCGGACAGCCACTACGGCATCCTCAGCTGGATTGCCACCGTTGATCACAAGCGCATCGGCATCATGTACGGTGTCACCGCCTTTGCCTTCTTCCTCTTCGGCGGCATCGAGGCCCTGTTCCTCCGCTTGCAGCTGGCCACGCCCAACGGCGGCATTGTCAACGCCGACCAGTACAACCGCATCTTCACCATGCACGGCACGACGATGGTCTTCCTGGTGGTGATGCCGTTGAGCGCCGCCTTCTTCAACCTGATGGTGCCGCTGATGATCGGCGCCCGGGACGTCGCCTTCCCGCGGATGAACGCCTTCAGCTTCTGGGTGTTCCTGGCCGGTGGCATCTTCCTCAACGCCAGCTTCTTCACCGGCGACATCCTCAACGGCGAGCTGGGCGCTCCCGACGCCGGCTGGTTCGGTTACGCGCCTCTGACCCTGAAGCAGTTCTCGCCCGGCCACGGCCTGGACTTCTGGGCGTTCGGCCTGCTGATTCTGGGCGTCTCGTCCATGGCGGCCGGCTTCAACTTCATCGTTACGATTCTGAACATGCGGGCGCCCGGCATGACGCTGTTCCGCATGCCGCTCTTTGTCTGGATGACGCTTGTCACCTCTTTCCTCATCATCTTCGCCATGCCCGTGATCACGGTCGCCCTCTTCGAGCTGCTGTTTGACCGCCTGTTCGACGCCAACTTCTTCAACCCGGCGGCCGGCGGCAACCCCCTGTTGTGGCAGCATATGTTCTGGCTCTTCGGCCATCCGGAGGTATACATTCTCATCTTGCCCGCCATGGGCATAGTGTCTGAGATCTTACCCACGTTCGCGCGCAAGCCGCTTTTCGGCTACCCGTTCGTGGTGTTTTCCGGCGTGGCGATCGGCTTCATGAGCTGGGGTGTGTGGGCGCACCATATGTACACCACGGGTCTGGGGTCGGTGGCGAACTCCGCCTTCGGCATCTCGACGATCCTGATCGGCGTGCCGACCGGTGTGAAGATATTCAACTGGATGGGCACGCTGTGGGGCGGCTCCATCAGCATGAGGACGCCGCTGTACTTCGCTGTCGGCTTCGTCGGCATGTTCACGATCGGCGGGCTGAGCGGCGTCACCCACTCCATCGTCCCTGCGGACTATCAGCAGCAGGACACCTATTACGTGGTGGCCCACTTCCACTACGTGCTCTTCGGCGGCGCCATTTTGGCGCTCTTCGGCGGCATCTACTACTGGTTCCCGAAGTTTACCGGCAAGCTGCTGAGCGACGGCTGGGGGCAGGTGCATTTCTGGCTCATCCTCCTGGGCTTCAACCTGACCTTCTTCCCGATGCACATACTGGGGCTGCTGGGCATGCCGCGCCGCATCTACACCTACTCCGAAGGCAACGGCTGGGACCTCTGGAACTTGATCGCCACTGTGGGCGCCTTCACCATCGCCTTTTCGGTCCTTATCTTCATCTTCAACGTTATCTTCAGCCTCCGGCGCGGGCAGGCCGCCGGGAACGACCCGTGGGACGGGCGGACCCTGGAATGGGCTATCTCTTCGCCGCCGCCCGCCTACAACTTCGCGGAGATCCCGCGCGTCCACGCCCGGGACGAGTTCTGGCACCAGAAGTACACCGAAGATGAGCAGGGCCGGCCGGTGCCGGTGGCCGCCGACACCGCCCATCCGCCCGAGAGTGGCGAGCACGGAGGAGGCCACGGCATCCATATGCCGTCGCCGTCGTTCTTCCCGCTGCTGGCCGCGATCGGCTTTCCGCTGATCGCCCTGGGCATGATCTACGACTACGCCATTGTGGGGGTCGGGGCCGCCGTGCTAGTCGTAGGCTTGTACGGCTGGGCCCTAGAGCCGGCGACAGAGGAGTAGAGGCAAGTGGAGCAAGCAACCGCCGCCACCAGAAACCTCGAGACCTCGACGGGCATGGACAACAAGAAGCTGCTCATGTGGCTCTTCCTGGGTTCCGAGTGCCTGTTCTTCGGCTCGCTCATTGCGGCCTACCTGCTGTACCGCGATCGCAGCGTCACGGGCCCCTACCCGAGTGATCTGTTCGACATCCCGTTCACTTCCGTCAGCGCCTTTGTCCTGCTGATGAGCAGTGTGAGCATGGTGCTGGCGCTGTCCGCCATCCAGCGGGGCAACATCCGCAGCATGCAGGTCTGGCTGTTCACGACGGCCATCCTGGGCGTTCTCTTCGTCAGCGGCCAGGCTTATGAGTTCACTGTGTTCCACCGGGAAGGGCTGAGCCTGAGTCAGAACCTCTTCGGGACCACGTTCTTCGTCCTCACGGGCTTTCACGGCGCGCACGTGACCGTCGGCGTCCTGATCCTGCTCTCGCTCTTCGCCATGTCGCTGCGGGGCAAGCTGACGCAGGAGAAGAGCCTGAACGTGGAGCTGGCGGGGCTGTACTGGCACTTCGTGGACATTGTCTGGATCGTGATTTTCGCCTTGATATACCTGATACAACCATGAAAGGCACAAGCGATCTGACGTTGGCGGAACTGCGCAAGAAGGCCGGCGCGCCGGCCGCTGCCGATGTGACGGCTGCCGCGGAGCACGGGCCGAAGCATCCCAGCGCCTGGGAGTACATCCGGATCGGCGCTGTCCTCGCGGTCATAACCTTGGGCGAGGTGGCGATCTACTACACCGGCATCGCCCACAACCTGCTGGTCACCGCCATCATTGTCCTGGGAGTGCTTAAGTTCAGCCTGGTGGTGCTCTGGTTCATGCACCTGAAGTTCGATAACCGCCTGTTCTCCACCTTGTTCCTGATGGGCCTGGTCGCCGCCCTGGCGCTCTTCGCGGTCGTCGTGTCCACCCTGGGTGGCGGGCTCGTCTGACGAAGCGTGGGTTAACGGTCTACAGGTACAGGGCAGGGTCCGGGAAAACAAGATGAGAGTGCCGCTACTGCACATCGGGTCCGGGGGCGTCGGGCCCAGCTGGCTGGACTGGGCCGTGCAGCTTGACGTCCTGCTGCTGTGCCTGGTCCTGGTGTGGGGTTACCTGTACGCCGTCAACCAGTTGCGGTGGCGCATCGCGGACGCGGGCCGGGTGAAGCGCAGCCAGATGGTCTACTTCTTCCTGGGCGTGGCGGCCATCTATGTTGCTGATGGGGGCCCCCTGCACGCTCTCGCCGACAACTACCTGGTGAGCGCCCACATGCTGCAACACCTGATCCTGATGATGGTCGTGCCGCCGCTGTTCCTGGCCGGGATACCGGGCTGGCTGTGGCAGGCGTTGCTGCGGCGGCGCGGTGTGATGCCGGCCGCGCGGGTCATGGCGAACCCCCTGGTGGCCCTGGCGGCCTTCAACGGCGTGTTTCTCGTGACCCACCTGCCGTCTGTGCTGGACCTGGAGGTGAACAACGCCGTGTTCCACCTCTCTGTGCACGTGGTGCAGGTGTGGGCCGGAATGCTGATGTGGTGGCAGGTGCTGAGCCCGGTGCCGGAGCTGCCGCGCCTCTCTTATCCGGGGCAGATGGCGTTCTTGTTTGTCCAGTCCATGGTCCCGTCCGTGTTTGCGGCGCTGCTCACGTTTGCCACCGGCTCGCTATACGACGCCTATCCCCAGGTGGACCGTCTGTGGGGGATCGGCGTTACGGAGGACCAGCAGATAGCCGGCGGGATCATGAAGGTGCTGGGGACGCTGATCCTGTGGTCATTCATCGGCGTGGCCTTCTTCAAGTGGTATGCCAAGGAAGAGGCGGAAGCGCGGGGCCCCCGCTGGGACGACGTCGCGGAAGAGCTGCGGGAAATGGGCCTCAGCACCAAGCCGTAAGCCGCTTCCGGCCCGCGTTTTGATTTCGGTTGCTTACGGCCCTCTACTTCACTTCCAGCTTGCCGGTCATATCCTGAAGATGGAAGTCGCAGCGGAAGTCGTAAGTCCCGGGCTGAAGCGTGAAGGTGATCTTGCCGGTCTGCCCAGGGCCGATGATGTTCGGAACGGAACACGCCGTGCCCTTCCCCTTATCACAGAACGGCACATCGTAACTATTGCTCGTGCTGCCCACGTGCATGTTGTGCGTCGCCACGCCCTTGTTCGTGAGGTCTATCGTCACCTCTTTTCCCGCGGGGACCGTCACCGTGGGGCTCTTCTGGCCGTTGAACTCGAAGAAGTTGTCGCCCAGATTCAGCGTCACGGCGCCGCCGCCGCCCGGCGCTGTGGTAGCGGCGGGCGAGCCTGTGGGCGAGGCCGAGACGCTCGCCTCTGACGTTGCGCCGCCGCTATCCTGAACGACGGCCCAGATAGCACCGCCGGCGAGGGTGGCGGCCACCACGAGGAAGATGCCGGCGATCTGCCAGCCCGGCACACGCGGCCGGTTCGCCAGGTAGAAGGCCATGACCAGGATACCGACGGCGATGCCGGCGGCGAGGCCTGTCGCCGCGCCCTTCGATAGCTCCAGGTAGACGCGGGAAAGGCCGTAGACCACCAGCAGCGCGAAGGCCAGGGCCCCCAGAGGGATCAGGAGCGGCAACATGACCCGCGCGTGGGCCGACTCGGCTGCCTCCTGGGGCGCCCAGGACGACTCGGTCCGCAGCGCCTCCATGTCCAGCACTTGCAGACTGTCGCGGACCAGGATGCGCTCGTGCCCGCGGACGATGCCGGCTGCGTTCGGCTCGTTCGTTTCGTAGCGGACGAGGCTGTCGTCGTTCGACCAGCGGGTCTCCACGACTATGAGAATGTTGCCCTCGTTGTTGATGGAGCGGGTGATCCGGAGGTCGCGGAAGCCCGGCTGTTGCTTAAGAAAAGCGCGGTGGGCGTCTAGCTCCGGGAGCAGTCCGCCCGCTTCTGCCGCCTGCTCGAGCCGGGCGGCGGGTATCTGGAAGAGGATTGTCTGTATATATTCCATTAGCGCTTCCTAACGAGAATTCTCTTGAGGCGGCCGCCCGGCCAATTAGCCGGTAGCCTGCCGATGATCCGGTGTAACGTTGTGCACCCTGTTCGTAAGGGGTATCACAAGCCACGGATAGGGTCAAGGGTCGCGGCGACGAGGTAGTGGGCCAGTTCTGGTCCACTACCGGAGACGAGCCCTACTGGTAGCGGTAGCGGCGGCCGACGCCCAGCGCGAACACGGCCGGCGTCAGGACGCCGAGCACGGCCAGGTCTACGGGCAGCCCGAAGTGACCGGCGGTATCGGCGTAGGCCGCGATCTGCAGCATATCCACGGCGTACGAGAGCGGATTGACGGCGGCCAGGACCTTCAGCCAGACCGGCAGGTCGCTCAGGGGAAAGAAGGCGCCGGAGAAGAAGAGCAGCGGGAACAGCACGAGGTTCATGATCAGGTGAAACCCCTGCATGGTGCCGATGCGGGAAGCCACGAGTTGCGCGAACCCGTTCAGGAAGACGGCGAGGAGCAGTATGGCGAGGACCGACAGGAGTGCGCCGGGGAGGATGCCGTATTGCCACTCCAGGTTGATCCCCGGGATGAGGGCGGCCACCAGGAGCAGCGCCAGGGCCTGCACGCCGCCGATCGTCACCCCCGCCAGCGCTTTCCCCAGCAGGATCACCTGCGGCGGATGCGGCGAGGCGATCATCACGCGCAGCAGGCCGGAGTCCCGGTCCTGGTAGTAGGAGGCGCTGGAGAACGTCGACGAGAAAAGGGCGGTCATCACCACGAGCCCGGGTACCAGGAAGCTGATGTAGTCGCCGTCGCGGATGCGGGTTGACGAGGGGCTCAGGCCCTCCGACACGCCCGTGCCCAGGATGGCCAGCAGCATCAGCGGAAAGAGCAGCGAGGAGTACAGTTGCGACCGCGAGCGCAGGACGGCCCGCAGGTCGCGCCCCAGGATCGCCCGGCAGGCCACGGCAGAACGGGCGAACGCGCTCATCGCTCGCTGGCGTCCTTCCCTGGAAGGATGGAGGCGCCGACGATATCGAAGTAGGCGTCCTCCAGCGTCGCTTCGCGCAGCCGTACGCCGGTGATGCTCTGGCCCGCCTCCTGGAACAGGCGCGGCACGAACGTGGACGCCGAATCGACGGTCACGTGCAGGACAGGCGGCGCCCAGGTGAGACGCCCGACCTCGGGCCATGTTGATAACTTATCAACAAACTCGGTTGTGAAGTCGCCCTCGGCCCAGACGGCGTCATGCCTTAGCCCCGCCTTCAGCTCGGCCGGCGAGCCTTCCGCCACCATCCGGCCCCGGTGGATGAAGGCCACTCTATCGCAGTGCCGGTCGGCCTCCGCCACCTTGTTCGTCGCCAGCAGCACCGTCGTGCCGTCGCGGTTGATCTGCAGCAGGTGTGCCCACAGCGCCTGCTCGGAGTCCGGGTCCAGCCCCGTTGTCGGCTCGTCCAGGAGGAGCAGCTGCGGTCGGGGCAAGAGCGCCCGTGCCAGCTCCAGGCGGCGCTTCATGCCGCCGGAGAGGGTGTGGGTCAGGCTGCCGGCCCGGTCCGCCAGCCCCACGGCGTCCAGCATCTCGCTCAGGCGCGCCTTCAGGGCGGAGCCGGGCATGCCGTACAGGCGGCCGTGCAGCCACAGCGTCTCCCGCACGGTCATCAGCGGGTCCAGCGATGTCTCCTGAAAGAGGTAGCCGATGCGCGCCCGCAGCTTCGGCGAGGGCGGCTCGCCCAACACACGAATGGTGCCCGCGCCGGGCGCGCGCAGCCCGTCCAGCAGCGACAGGAGCGTCGATTTGCCGGAGCCGTTCGGGCCCAGCAGGCCGAAGACGGAGCCGGACGGTACGCTGAGGCTGAGGCCGCTGAGAGCCTGCCCTGAGCCAGCCGAAGGGGCGGGCCTGTCCTCGTAGGAGAACGAGACGTCTTCGGCCTGCGCGGCGAGGGGCGGCGCGACCGGGGCTTCGGTTATCGGCACGGTTCTAGGGTCAAGGGTGGAGGGTCAGGGGTCAAGAGGAGGGAGGTACCAGGTGCCAGGTGGCAACGAGAGGCGCTCCGCTATAATGGCGGGCAGATTGACCCGCGTGGGTGACAGGGGATAGTGTGAAGGGTACACTAAGTCTGGAATGCGGAACCTGAGGGTCGGGCTGGCCCAGATCAACACCACCATCGGCGACCTGGAAGGCAACGCCCGCAAGGTCCTGGACTACGTGGAGCGGGCGCGGGCGCAGGCCGTGGACGTGGTCTGCTTCCCGGAGCTGACGGTCACCGGCTACCCGCCGGAAGACCTGCTGCTGCGGCCCGGGTTCATCGAGGACAACGTGCAGGCGCTGCGGGCGCTGGCCGGCGGCTGCGCCGGCATCACCGCCGTCGTCGGCTTCGTGGACCTGGAGGACGAGGACATCTACAACGCCGCGGCCGTCATCCACGACGGCAAGGTCGTCTCCATCTACCGCAAGCAGCGGCTCCCCAACTACGGCGTGTTCGACGAGATGCGATACTTCCGGGCGGCGGACGAGTGCCCCGTGTACACCATCGCCGGCGCCGGCGTGGGCGTGAACATCTGCGAGGACATCTGGTTCCCGGGCGACCCCACGCGGGCCCAGGCGTTCGGCGGCGCCCAGGTGATCCTGAACATCAACGGCTCGCCGTACCACGCCGGCAAACGTCGCTTGCGGGAGGAGATGCTGGCCGGGCGGGCCCGCGATTACGGCGTCCACGTCTGCTACACGAACCAGGTGGGCGGCCAGGACGAGCTGGTGTTCGACGGCGGCTCCATGGTGCTGAACGCGGACGGCCAGCTGGCCGCGCGGGCGACGATGTTCGAGGAAGAGCTGCTGGTCTGCGACCTGGACATCGAGAAGGTGCTGCGAGCGCACCTGCACGACCCGCGCCAGCGCGAGGAGCGCGAGACGGACGAGGCCCGGCGAGAGGTCCAGCGCATCCACCTGAGCGACGCTCCGTTTGCGGTGCGAAAGCCGGCGCTGACGCCGCGCACTGCGCCGGAACCGGAGCACGAGGCGGAGGTCTACGGGGCGCTGGTGCTGGGCACCCGCGACTATCTGCACAAGACGGGCTTCACGCAGGCGCTGGTCGGGCTCTCCGGCGGCATCGACTCCAGCCTGGTGGCGACAGTGGCGGTGGACGCCCTGGGGGCGGAGAACGTCATCGGCGTCAGCATGCCCTCTCGCTACTCGTCGGAGGGGAGCATCAAGGACGCGCAGGAGTTGGCGGACAACCTGGAGGTGCGCATGGTGATCGTCCCCATCGAGCCGGCGCACGCGGCCTACCTGGAGATGCTGGAGCGGCCGTTCCAGGAGCTGGACGGCGGCCCCGCGGGCACGGCGGAGGAGAACATTCAGGCCCGCATCCGGGGCAACGTCATCATGGCGCTGTCCAACAAATTCGGCTGGATCGTGCTGACGACGGGCAACAAGAGCGAGTTCGCCACCGGCTACTGCACGCTCTACGGCGATATGTCCGGGGGCTTCGCGGTGATCAAGGACGTGCCGAAGACGCTGGTCTACCGCCTGGCCCGCTACCGGAACGCGCTGGGTCAGAGGCCGGCGATACCGGAGAGCGTGTTCACCAAGCCGCCGTCGGCGGAGCTGAAGCCCGGACAGCTGGACCAGGACACGTTGCCGCCTTACGCGGTGCTGGACGCGATCCTGGAGGAGTACGTGGAGAAGGACCGCAGCGTCCAGGACATTGTGGCGATGGGGTACGATTTCGAGACCGTGGCCCGCGTGGTGCGGATGGTGAACCGCAACGAGTACAAGCGCCGCCAGTCGCCGCCCGGGGTGAAGATCACGCCGCGGGCGTTCGGCCGGGACCGCCGGTTACCCATCGCCAACAAGTACGAGGGGATGTAGGCGCGCCTCGCACTGCGGGCCGCGGGCGGCTACCATTAGCGCTATGAACGACGGCGCGGTCCAGGCGGTGCTTTTCGACTTCGGCGGCGTGCTGCTCCAGCACATGGACGGCATCGACCACAAGGCTATCGAGGTGCGGCTGGGGCTGGACGAGCGCACGCTCTTCCGCTGTCTGTACCGCGACAGCCGCTACATGGACCTGCAGGTGGGCAAGTGCACGCACGACGAGTGGATCGCCTCCGTGCGCGCTGCCGCCGACCGCCTGTGTCCCGATAAGGCCGGCGCGTTGATGGCCGCCTGGCAGGAGGCGGAGCGCCCCTTGAACCCGGACATGATCGCCCTGGTGAAGGCGTTGCGCGGCGCCGATTACCGCACCGCCATCGTCTCCAACACCATCCCCGGCTTCGAAGATCGCCTGCGGCAGGAGATCCCGCAGCTCATCCCGCTGTTCGACGTCCGCGTCGGCTCCGGCGACCTCGGTATCGCCAAGCCCGACCCGCAGATCTACCTGCACGCGGCGCAGTCGCTCGGCGTGGCCCCGGAGCGCTGCGTCTTCACGGACGACGTCCCCCGGTTCGCGGCGGCGGCGAGCGAGGTGGGCATGCACGGTTTCCACTTCACCGGCTACGAGCAGTTCGTCGTCGACCTGCGTTCGGTAGGTGTTAGGTGTTAGGACATGACGATCAGCGCATCTTCCCGCTCGTGCTGAGCCTGTCGAAGCATGAGCGGAGCCAGTCCGCCCCGGCCCCGCCTCGCGGGGCTGAAGCCCTGCAGCTACGTCCAGGTGACAGGTGGTAGGCCGATGATCCGAGCCGTATTCTTTGACTTCGGGGGTGTCGTCGCCTGCCTGGACCGGCAGGAGATGCGCGCCATCGAGATGCGGCATGGCCTGCCCGAGGGCGGCCTCTGGCGGGCGATGTACGAGACGCCCGAGTGGCAGGCGCTTAAGGTCGGCAAAGGCAGCGAAGGCGTCTGGGTGGGCGCCATCCGCCGGGAGTTGGACGCCGCCGCGGGCCGTCCGGTCGCCGGGGATATCGCCCAGGAGTGGGTGCGGTGCTGGCGCGGCCTCGATGGGAACATCGTTGGCCTGATGCAGGCACTGCGGGGCCGCTACCGCCTGGGCATGATCTCCAACGCCACGCTGACGCTGGAGGACGAACTGCGGGACCACCACAAGATTGCCCACCACTTCGAGGTGATCGTGAACTCGGCGCGGGTGGGCATGGCGAAGCCCGATGTCCGCATCTACCAGCACGCCGCCGCGGCGCTGGGGCTGGCGCCGGAGGCCTGCCTGCACATCGATGACCTGCCGCACAACATCGCCGGCGCCCGGCAGGCCGGCTTTCACGCCGTCCAGTATGACGGCGACTACGCCTCGCTGGAGCTGGAGCTGCGGGCGCTGGGGCTGGCGTGGTGAGGGCGGTGGATAGTGCCACGCCCCTCGGCGTGGGGGAAAGCACTACAGACGGTGGATGGGAGTCTCTTATTGACAGGCCTGGGAGCGTCCGATACGATGAACTGTGATAAGCGAAGCCATTACTTGCGAAAATTCGAACGAGGTGTACCATGCTGACGCTGACTGACAAGGCCGCCGTAAAGGCCAAGGAGCTGTTCGAACAGAAGGGCTTGACCAACGGCGAGGCCGGACTGCGCGTCTTCGTCGTCGGCGGCGGCTGCTCCGGCTACCAGTACGGCATGGCCCTCGCCCGCGAAGTCGAAGCAGACGACCTCGTCGTCGAGCACAGCGGCGTCCGGCTCGTCGTCGATCCGGACAGCGCCCCGCTGCTGGAGGGCGCCGAGATCGACTACATCGACGACCTGATGAAGGCCGGGTTCACCATCCACAACCCGAACGCCGTCCACTCCTGCGCCTGCGGCAGCTCTTTCCAGACGGCCGAGGGCGGTGGCCAGGCCCGCGCCTGCGGCCACTAGACGCCGCACGAAGCACGAGACAGGGAACACGAGACACGAAGGCCCGGTGCGAAAGCGCCGGGCTCTTGCTTACGTGG